>CALGBT010000431.1 GCA_937884235.1 uncultured Pseudomonadota bacterium | reverse complement strand
TGGCCTCGGCAGTGTACCTGGTCGGCGGTAGTGCAAAGGCACCCACAGCTCGCTAGCGCTGCCGCCGTGGGTTCTCCGATTGCCGAGTGCGGGGTGTGTGACTGGGTCCCACCATGCCCAGTTTAAGACAGACCCGGAGCGACGGGCATCATCGGTGAAGCGGTGCTGCCGCGAGGCCTCTAGCGCAGGTAGTACCAGCCATCGTGGTAGTGCGAGTTGTCTCCGCCAATGGATGCCCCCCAGTAGCTGCCATAGGCTCCACCATGGCTACCGACGGTGTTCTGTCCGTCACTGCCGGCCGGGAACCAGTGGCCGTCGTTACAGCTCCCGGCGTTGCCGCTGAGCTGCGGTCCGTTGATGGCCGAGCGATAGGTGAACCCGCTAAAGCCTCCTGAGCAGGGAAGCGGGCCATGGTTGAACCCGCCCGGAGCATTCGGGTTGTACTTGAAGATCACGAACTTGCTGGCCCCCGCCGCGGCGACGGGGTCGGTGGAATCGAGAGTGACCATCAGCTCGCTGTCCAGCATCTCGTCGGCAATTCCCAGACTGTAGGTCGTGTTGTTGTCAACGCGGCTCGATTGATAGGTCCCGATGTCGTTTTGCATGGGGTTTTCGTAGTTGCTTCCGTAGTCCTGATTATAATGCATGAAGAAGGTCCACCCCCCCCCTTCGGTGGTCATGTCGCAGTAGACTTTTGCTGGACTGCGGCCCCCATCTCCGTCCACGTCGATCCAATACTCACCGTCCTCAGCTGTGGGCACTATGGTCTTGATGTCGAGGCAGGTGACTCCGGGATTGTCGGAGCTGTCACCGTAGACCGCGGTTTCGCACCCGTTCTCGGCCACTCCGTCATCGTCGGAATAGTACTCTTCACACTGGTCGACCTCGCACTCCCCGGACGAGCAAATGGCACTGGCTTGCGGCAGGTCACAGACGTTTTCGCATTCACCGCAGTTGTTGACGTCACCTTCTGTCTCTATTTCGCAGCCGTCATAAGCCTTGCCATTACAATCGCCGAATCCAGAGAAGCAGTCCGCCACCTTACACTCCTTGGCGACGCATTTGCCCAAGGCGTTGTCCGGCTGACAGGCCTTGCCACACTCACCGCAGTTATCGGCATCGGAGTTGAGGTCATAGGTTTCGTCGATTTCGTTGTCGCAGTCGTTGTCCGCATCGTCGCAAAGCTCCAATGCCCCGGGGTGGATCTCCGAATCCTCTTCGTCACAATCCCCCGCCAGCACCGACCAGCCCTCGCCTGGAGCCGAGCAGACACAGGCGGCCTCGCCGCTGCCATAGCCATCACCGTCGGCATCGGCGAAGAACCAGGCACAGCCTGTTGCGCCGTCTTCGTCGATGACTTGGTCACAATCGTTGTCCACTCCGTCGCACAGCTCAGTGGCGCCGGGGAAGACCCAGGGGTTAAGATCGTTGCAGTCGTCCCCCACCAGCCCCTTGTAGAGTCCCGCCGGGGAGCAGAGGCACTTCGTCTCGGCCAGGCCATGCCCATCGCCGTCACCGTCGAGGAAGTAGAGCTTGCAGCCAACCGCATCGGCTTCGTCGACGAGGCCGTTGCAGTTGTTGTCGAGTCCGTCGCACTTCTCCTCTTCGGCCCCCTCGACGGGGTCACAAATTGCGGCCTCTCCGTCCTGGCAATTAGCTTCGAAGTGGGCGCAAGGACCGACCCCGCAGAACGACCATCCCAGATCCTCGTCGGTCTGGCCATCGCAGTCGTTGTCCAGCCCGTCGCAGGCTTCGTCTTCTGCCTGGACAAAGGGGTCGCAGGCCTGCACCACTCCCCCCAGACACATGGGCACCGTGTGAAAGCACTCCCCTTTGCCACAGGCCAGTGAGCCGATGCCCTCATCGACCTCACCATCGCAGTTGTCATCAACGCCGTTGCAAACTTCCGGAGCGCCGTTGAAGACCTTTGGGTTGAGGGGCTGGCAGTCAGTGAGGTCGGCATCGCCATCGTCATCATCGTCGACATCAACACAGTTCTTGAGGCCGTCAAAGTCGGTATCGGGAAAGCCCTCGTCGGCCAGCCCGCTACAGTCATTATCGAGCCCGTCGCAGACTTCCTCAGCACCATTGAAAACGTATGGGTTGGCAGGCTTGCAGTCACTCACATCGGGGTCGCCGTCACCATCCGCGTCGGCATCGCAAGCATCGCCCAGTCCATCTTCGTCACCGTCGGTTTGCAGCGGATTGCCGACCCAGGGACAGTTGTCCACCCCATCGACCACACCGTCGCCGTCCACGTCTTCATCACAAAGGTCGCCCTGGCCGTCGCCATCAAGATCCTTCTGTCCCGGATTGAAAACCTCGGGACAGTTGTCCAGCCACTGGGCAATGCCGTCACCGTCGATGTCGAGGTCACAGAGGTCACCGATACCGTCCCCGTCTTGGTCTGCCTGGTCTTCATTGGCCAATACCGGGCAGTTGTCCTCTCCATTGGCGATCTTGTCCCCGTCGATATCGTCGTCAACGCAGTCCGCCTGGCCGTCGCCATCGGCATCGTCGAATCCCTCGTCCACAGCATCGTCGCAGTTGTTGTCGAGTCCGTCGCAACTCTCGGCGGCCCCGGGATTGACGGCAGCGACGATGGGCTCGCAGTCGTCGCCATCAAGGTAGCCGTCATTGTCATCATCGGGGTCCACGCAGTCCTTCAGCGCGTCGGCATCGGAATCGACGAACCCTTCGTCGAGCATGCCATTGCAGTTATCATCGAGGGCATTGCAAAGCTCGTCGGCACCGGGATGAATCTTCGAGTTGGTGGGTGCGCAGTCGTCGCCGTCGGCCACCTGGTCGTTGTCGTCGTCGGGGTCGCACGCATCGCCGGCCATGTCCAGGTCGGAGTCCACCTGGTCGGGGTTCTTGACCTTCGGGCAGTTGTCATTGACATCGACGATGCCGTCGCCGTCGATGTCGTTTTCGAGGCAATCGGCGAGCCCATCCTGGTCAGAATCGGGGAAGCCCTCGTCAGTCTGGCCATCGCAATCATTGTCGTTGCCGTCGCAGATTTCGCCGGCAGGATCGTCCGCGTCGCAGGAGAGTTGACCGGCCAGGCAGAGGTAGGTGCCCTTGCAGGCCCCCCACTGGTTCTCCACGTAGCAGGCATCCCCCCCGGCGCTTTCGTCGATTTCGTCGTCGCAATCATCATCCTTGCCGTTGCAGAGTTCGGCCGCGGGCTCTGAGGCATTGCAGGCCGTCAGCCCCTGGGCTGTACAGATCCTGACTCCGCCGCACTCCCCGTGCTCGTTGACATTGGTGCACGTCGTGCTGGCCCCTTCGTCGACAAACCACGGTTCGCACTTGCACTCGCCGGCCTTGAGCACGCACTGGTTGGATTCGTATCCCCAGATATCGAGCACCGCCTTGCATTCATAGGCACTGGGGCAATCCCCATTGCCCATGCAAGCGGCCCCGCAGTACTGGCCGGCAGCGCCATAGGGCAGACAAGTATCGCCGGTTTCAGCCCCGTTGGTGAGGCAGTCGGAGTTCTTCTGGCAGGGCTTGCAGAGGTTCATGCGTTGCGGTGAGCAGATGAAGATTTCGTCGGGGAGGCTGGGCTGATGCTGCACGCATATCCAGTCGAAGGGACACTCTTCCAGGCAGCCGATGGTGCACTGCTTGCCAGCGGGCGTCTGGATGCAGAAGCCGGAGTTGCAATCGTCACCATCCTGACACCCATAGCCTGCTTCGCCCGGCGGTATCCCGGCATCCTTCGGGACACCGAAATCGGCGCTGTCATACGGGGCATCAGCAGTAATATCCGGGGGAACAAACCTCGTTTCCAGCAGCTCCTGACCGGTGGCAACCTCGGGGCCATTCCCCTCGCCAACGTCGGTAGCGTCGAGGGCGGTATCGAAACCCTCATTCTCAATGATGTCAACGCCCGTGCCCGAGCACGCGGCGACAGCAAGCAGGGCAAGGATGAGCAATGGCACTCTGCGCATAGTAAGCCTCCAGCATCGGTATTGATGCGATTCTAGCGAATGTAGTGACGTTGCGCAATGGTGTGTCAGGGCTCGGGTTGTGCGATGCGCCTGCGGAAACTGGCACCAGATGTGCCGAGTCGTAGCGCACCACCCAACCGCCTTTCGCCTTATTACTTAGCCACGTGCCTAGTGACCGGCCTTCATCTTGGGCTTCACATTGCGAATGCGCCAGGAGAGAGCAAGCCCGATGAGTGCGAAGGGAATCAAGAAGGGGAACCAGTAGTCCCATCCGCCGGGTTGGGAGGTCAGCCAGCCCAAGGAAACGCCCTGGATGGCAACGCCGATGTAGACGAATCCGTCAATGATACCAACTGCGGTCGCGGTTCCCTGCTTGCCGCCGAAATCTGCAGTTGCTGCGCCCGAGAGTACGCCGTGGGTGCCGATCACGGCGAAGGCCAGGAGAATCACTATGCCGAAAATGAGATAGGTCTTGAACGCAGCATCAGGAACAAAGTGCATGATCAGCGAGGCACCAATCAGGACAACGACGATGACCGCGTAGAAGAGGCCCGCCACCGGCGGACGGCGGGAATCGAAGAACTTGTCCGAAACCCATCCGGCCAGCATCGCACCACTCGCACCAGCGATGAACAGGCCGATGCCCAGCATGCCTCTTGCGTCTGAGCCTGCGTGGACCTTGGCGTAGGCGCCGAACCAGTGAATGGCACCGTCCCGCAACACGCCGGTGCACAACTCGATGAAAGCAATGGTCAGGACGATGGGGTGGGTCACAATCCTTCTGAGAACCTGGAGGACGGGGATCTTCTCGGCACTGTCAAACTCCGAATCGGTGCCAGTACTGAAGTCCGCATGCCCCGTGTCTGCAGGTGTATCTCGGATGAGTAAGAAGGTAACCGTCAACATGATTGCCAGCAACGCGGCCGGGACGAAGAAATAGAACTGCGGCTGACCCGAGAATATCCAGGACATGATCAAGGGCGACACGGTGTAGGCAAGGAACAGTCCGGACGAAATCAAGACCCCGAAAATGCCCCCGAAGAAACCTCGTTCACTGATGTGGAACCAGTTGGAGTTGACCTTCACAATGGCCACCGAAGCGAAGCTCTGGAAGTACATGTTCACGCCGTAGAGAATGGCCATCTTCAACACGTAATCTTCAGTCCAGCCGGTAGCCAGCACAAGGCCCATAAGCATGTTCACCACCGCCGAACCGGCGGTGGCAACCAGCATGGCTTTGCGGCCACCCATCTTGTCAGTCAACGGGCCGTTGAAGAGGAACGAGACCCCGTAGACAATTGCCCCCACCGCGGTCATGGTGCCCAGGCCGGCATTGCCCATGAGGTCGCCAACGTCCTCCTTGGCCGGTATGTAGCTGTAGCGCCCCATATAGAGTGCGGCGTAGGCGATTCCCAACGGGAAGTAATTCCAGAATCGTCTGGACGAAAAAGCCTTTGAGTAAACTGGACCTGCCATCTGCATCCTCCGAAATGGCGGCGCACCCGACCGCGGCTGCGCCGTCTAACTGCGACAGAATAGCCGCAGCCGGCCTTTGGCTCAAGCATAATAATTTAGGGGACTTCCTGCTTGACTGTCAGCGCTACCAAGAAACGGTTGCGCCGGCGAAAGGGCCAGGTCCTAGGAGGGGGGAAATGGTCACGCCGGGGCCATCAACCCGGGCCCTGGATTCGTGGAGACAGGGAATCAGGAAGCCCATGCCAGCCCCCAGCAGCAGTACGCTCATCGTCAGAGCGGCTGGCCTCCTACCAGGTGAAAACCACGGAACCGTGGCCAGTCTTCACACCGGCGTCCCCGGACTTGTCGGTGCCACCGTTGAAACTGCCGCCGCCACCACCGGCCGGCGAAGGATTACCGGTATAGGGCTTGCAACCACCGCCACCGTATCCACCGCCACCGCCACCGCCATGGCTGTTGGCCACGGAGCCACCGCCGCCATAGCCGCCCTGACGCTCGAAGTTGTAGCCCGCCGGGTTGATCTTGACGTTGGTCCAGCCCTTACCGCGACAATCACCGC
>CALGBT010000430.1 GCA_937884235.1 uncultured Pseudomonadota bacterium | reverse complement strand
CGCCAGCTCCAGGGGAACGCCCTGTGCCACCAGCCCACTTTCCAGAACATCAAAGGTGGCAGAAGCGGCGCTGAGGTCGTAGCGCCCCTCAAGATAGCCGGCAAGGGCCCGGGTCAAGGCGGCGTAGAAGGAATCGATGCGACCTGCGGCCAGGTGTTGCTCAGAGGCGGTCAACTCACGACGGGCCGAGGCCAGCGCGGCCTGCCGTCGTCGTCGCACCGGGTCACGATTCGCCCATGCCGTTGCGCCACGAAGGAGGAGCAGCAACAGATAGAGTACGCCGACAATGGCCACTGCCCAGGCCACAACGCGCCCCTGTGACCAGCTATCGGTAGCCTCGGGTACCGTGAAGTCAGACTCCGTCGCCAGTGGTGCGAGGTCGTCTGCGGTGGGAAGGGTGACGTCCCCTTCCACCGCCTGCGGAGCTTCAACCAGCACCTCGGGGAGCGGCTGGGAAATGGTTTGATATTCCTGCTTGTCCGGGTCGAAGAAGGTGAAGGAGAGAGGCGGCAGGTCGACCTTCCCGGCCCGGATGATGCGGAAAGGCAGTTGGACCGCCAGGCGGCCATGGATTCCCTGTTTGTCGATGGCCACCTCGGCATTGTCCAGGTGTGGTCGACGTGCTTCCACACCAGCGCTGTTGGCCAACGTCGGCACCGCCACTGAGAGGAGGTTCCCGCGGCCAACCAGGTCGTACTTCAATACCATCCAGCTACCGGCCGGCTGAGCTTTAGGGGGGACCATCTTCTCAATCTTGAAAGTCCCGATGTTGGCGTTATCAAAGGCCTCGGGTTGCGGCTCTGGGGTCGTTTTGATGTCCAGTTGCAGCGGGGGGGCAAAGACCTCAAGGGGCTGAGAACCACCGCGAATGGAGATGGAAAAGCCACCATTGAACTGCTGCATATTGGAGACTGAAACCAGGACCGTGGCTTTGGCTGAAGAAACCACCTTTTCCCCGGGTTCCATGGGGACCAAAACGTAGCTCGAGAGCAGGAAGCGACTGTATTTCTTGCCGCCAATACTGGTCATGCCAAGCTCCGCGTTCTCCGTCTCCAGGCGTTCCTTGCGGAAGCCATCCAATTCAGGCAACTCCAGACCTTGCAGGGAATTGGCACCGGAGTTCTCGCCGATGTAGAGAACGAAGTCTACAGGGAACGGTTCGTTGAGGTAGTACGTATCCTTGGGGGTCTCAGGAACCAGGAAGATGTCGTAACGGGACAACTCCTTGAGGTTTGCCATCTGTGAGGGTTTCATCGGTTCTTGATCTGACGTGGCGAGGGCGGGCCCCTCGGCCTGACGGTTGGTGTGGCGGCGCGCCGCCTGCCGCCCCGGACGAGTCCGGCTGCCGGTCCCAGCCTTCGGGTTGCGCACCGGCTTTGACGTAACCGTGACGGCAATCTCCTCGGTCCGTGCCACCATCCGCCCCACCTGGGCAAAGTTGTCCACGAGTTGCAGGGACGGGATGGTCAACGCCCCCGCTTTCTTCGGCTTGAAATAGAAGCGGTAGATGCAGGGGCCGGAGATAACCTCCATCCCCATGTTCATGCAGAAGAGCGGCTGGTTGAACGCTGAGGTGCCATCCTGGACCGTGAATTCATCGGTGTCCGAAATCTGCAGAATGGCGTGGCGAGCGTTGACTTGAACCTGCAACTCAAACGACTCGTTGATGGCGATTTCCTTACGGTCTATCTGTAAAGAAAGGGGGGCGGCCAGCAATGCCGCAGCGGGGAGACAGAGCGCGGCGACCAGTCCTGCTCGGATGAGCTGTCGCAGCAATTGTCGTCCCACCATCTCTCCTTCTCCAGTAGCTGGCCGGACTATAGCAGAACGGCGCCCACCGGACAATCCACAGGCTACCAGACCTTCCCACCGGGGCCTTGGATGTTGGGCATCTTGCGCAACATGCGTTCGGCCTCGAGGTTGGGGCGCTTCTCCTGGTCGAGCTGGTCCATCATCTGCTCGATGGGTTTTTGCTGCTCCGGCTGCGGTTCCTGCTTCTGCTTCTCCTGCTCTTGCTTCTGCTTGTCCTGCTTTTCCTGCTCCTGCTGCTCTTCGTCCTGCTTCTGGTCGTCTTCGTTGGGCTTGTCATTCTTGCCGCCGTCGCCTTTGGCTGCCTGAATGTTCAAGCTATAGAAGTTCGTCGCATCCTCCCCCCCAGTGATGCGGAGCAGGAATCGTCCATCTTCTTTCGGCGCGAGTATTGCCCCCTCTGCCGGGCGTTCAACGGTTGACTCGTCCGCCACCGTCAGCGGCTCCTCATCTTCCCCTTCGTAGACTTCCAGCCGTAGGTCTCCCCGGGCATGGTCGAAGCCGATCTGGACCTGTTGGGGGGCGTCCTTCTTGACTTCCAGGGAGAACCAGTCGTCGTTGCCGGGGCAGCGGCGTAGCAGGTGCTGGATAGGGGCGGTCGCAGGGGGCTCTGCCCCGGCCGCCGGCGCGGCCGCAGCCGGCCCCTCTCCTGCAGGTTGCGGAGGCGTCAGATCGGAAGCCTCAGCGCGGCTGTCATTGGCTTCAAAGTCGTCGTCGCCAGCGGGGCAGGGCGGTCGGACGATGGCGGTGATCTTGGCGCTCGCCTCACTCTTGGGGTCCTCCCCTGCCAATTCGAGAAAGAGCCGCCCATCAGCCGGGAGGTCCAGGTAGGAGAGGGTCAAGGAGCGAGGTTCCCCGTCCTTGCGATTGTCGGCTGCGGGGGGGGCCACCCGGGCCATCTCCCGCCCTTCGCCATCCACCAACCGTGCCGTCAGCTCGCCAACCAGAGACTCGTACTCCATCTGCAGAAGGATCGATTCATGCTGCTTGAGGTCAAACTGGAACCAGTCGGCATCAGCCGGGCAAACCCGCAGCTCCGTGGTGGGAGGCGCGGTCGTGTTGGGCTGTCCCTGGACCGCCTGAGGTCTTACTGGCAGTGCCGCTGCCGACTTCTGGGTATCATTCTCCTCGGCTTTGTCCTCCAGGCTCTGGCAGGAAGGCAGCACCTCTGTGGTCAGGCGATAGGGATGCTCTTCGTCGTCTTCGGCGGTGACTTTGACGATGTATTCGCCGGGCACAGAAGCTTCTGCTTTGGCCGTTACCACCAGGCCCTCGGCACTGCCCTCGGCGACAATAGCACCGGCCTGATCGAGGACGTCCACCAGAGGGGGGCCGGCCTCCCCGTCACCGTATTGTGTAACCGTGACGGTGAAGCGATCACCCTGGTTCAGAGTCGTCTTGTAGTGGTCGACATTGCCCGGGCAGAGCAACAGCTCGTCGGCTTCCATCTCGGCCAGATCACCGG
>CALGBT010000429.1 GCA_937884235.1 uncultured Pseudomonadota bacterium | reverse complement strand
GTGACTTGATTGACAACGACTGCGATGGTGATGTCGACGAAGACCTCGGCACCACGACCTGCGGTATTGGGATCTGCCAGGCCAGCGTTGAAAACTGTGTGGACGGTGAGTGGCAGAATTGCGAAGCCGGCTCAGCTGGAGTTGAGATCTGTGACGGTCTGGACAACGACTGCGACGGTGAAATCGACGAAGACCTGGGAACCACTACTTGTGGCCTGGGTGCTTGTGAAGCTACGGTCGACAATTGCATTGACGGTATCGAGCAGAGCTGCGTACCGGGCGAGTCTTTTGCTGAAGCCTGTGACTTGATTGACAACGACTGTGACGGCGCCATTGACGAAGGTCTGGGTGTTGTCTCTTGCGGCATCGGTTCTTGCGAAATTACTGTGGACTATTGCGTTGACGGTGAAGTTCAGACCTGTGTTCCGAGAGAGCCGTTGGCCGAGATTTGTGACCTCATGGACAATGACTGTGATGGCGCCGTTGACGAAGGTCTCGGCACCAGCACGTGCGGCATCGGCACCTGCGAAGTCACCGTTGACAACTGTGTCGGTGGTGAATTCCAGGCTTGTAATCCGGGCCAGCCGCAGGCAGAGATCTGCGACTTGATGGACAATGACTGTGATGGGGCCACTGATGAGGATCTGGGAGCCAGCACTTGCGGTGTTGGCGCTTGCGTGGCCACCGTCGATAATTGCATCAATGGTGAACTGCAGACTTGCGTCCCCGGGACTCCGGGGGAGGAGATTTGCGGCAATCTCGTTGACGAAAACTGTGATGGTGTTCTCAATGACGGTTGTGATGCCGATGATTGTGAGCTCCCGGAAGGTTGCGTCGGATTGGCAGAGGCATTCGCCCGAGGGTGGATCATCATTGATGAGGAAGGCTCCGACGGCTCTAGCCTGGATATGTACAACATCGGGGTATCCCCGGTGTGCTTTGACGAGTTCCTACTCTTGGTATCTGACCCCACGCAGACCCTTTCGACTGACGTGGACAAGGCTAATGGCCAGACCATCGAATTGTCCCCGGGTAGCAAAGTGACGCTGAAATACGGGCCGTGGACCTTCGCCAATGGGAGCTACCAGCCTTTCCTGAATCAGGCACCATGGTGGTGTGTCGAAGAGGGGCAGTACAGTACAGCCGGGTCCCTGTTCTCATTCTTCGGGGAGGCGACTCCGACGCAGATGGCCAGCCTTATCAACGATGAGACTGACTTGGACGGAGATGGCATCGAGGACCACGTCGATTGGGCCGGTTCATTTGGGACACAGGCGCTCTACAACGTGTGGGCCTACCAGGCTGGCCATTCCGTTTTGACGGCCGGCAAGGTTGCTTCTGCCGGTTCCCCGGGGACCGTTGATGTGGTGCTCACGTCACACAACATCGGTGCCTTCGTTGGGTACGGTGTGCTGGCTGACATGCTGCCAGCGGGCTACGGTGCTGACAGCTTCAGCGTTGCGCCAGACAACATCTTCGTGAATCCTGACGGTTCAATCACCATGCTTTGGAATCTGGAACTGGCCGGTTATGAGGACATGGCAGGCATGGGGGCCTCCACGGTCTTTGATGCTATGGAGGTCAGCTACGTGCTCTACCCGGCACTGGACGCCAACGGCGGCCGGTTGGAATTGCCTAGAGCGATCACGATCTTCAATGACGGTGAGGGTGAGCAGACCAACGGGTCGGCATTCGTTGTTGCCATCAACGTGGACGTTGACGGCGATGGCTATCCATCATGCGATGATTGCGATGACTCCGATGCATCTGTCTACCCCGGTGCCACAGAACTGTGTGATGGCATCGACAATGACTGTGACGGTGCTATCGATGAGGACTTCGTTGGCGTCGGCGATGCTTGCAGTGTTGGCACTGGTGGATGTTCCTCGGAAGGAACTATTGTCTGCTCGGATGACGGGTTGTCGGCAGTATGTGATGCTGAGGCGGGCGTACCGTCCAACGACATCTGTGGCGACTACATCGACAACGATTGCGATGGCGAGACTGACGAAGACTGTATCTGCCCGCACACCATAGGTTACTGGAAGAATCACCCAGAAGCCTGGCCCGTTGATGAAATCGTAACTGGCGATGCTGTCTACACCAAGGCAGAGGCGATTCATATCATGAAGAGCTTTGCTGACTCCAAGGACGCCACCATGATGCTGACCGCGCAACTCATCGCGAGCAAGCTGAACATCCTGGTGGGTGGGCCGGTAGACATTCAACCAGTTATCGACGATGCTGATGACTTCCTCATCAAGTACCCATTCGGTTCAGACCCGAAGGGTTCAGCGCGTAAGCGGGGGTTATGGCTGAAAAACTACCTCGATACGTACAACAACGATGGTGGTGTCTTCTACGACTTCTGCTTGTAGTTCGAAGCTGCAGCGAATGCCTGGCAGGTGGCCTTGTCAGCACCGCGGGAAGCACCTGGAGCACCAATTCCAGCATACTATAATAATAGTGTCTCACGTAACTTGACATTCTGGATGGCTCTGCACATACTCCGGCTCCACCTCAGGGTGGAAGGAGTAAAGCATGAGGCAAGACGAACTGCCCACGTGCATCACTCGACTGCAGCAGGAGTTTCCCGAGAAGTTTGTCCCTTCTGATCAGGCATTTGCGCGCATTCACCGGGGTGACCGTATTTTCATCGGGACTGCGTGTGGTGAACCGCAGTTTCTGGTCAAGTCACTCATTGAGTATGTGGAATCGCACCCGTCCGCTTTCTATGATGCCGAGGTCTTTCACGTCTGGACCCTGGGTGTGGCCCCCTACACGGACGACAAGTTCAAGCGCAACTTCCGGCACAACTCCTTCTTCATCGGTAATGACACGCGGGATGCTATCAATCAGGGGGGTGCTGATTACACGCCTATCTTCCTGTCGCAAACGCCCGATCTCCTGCGTAACGGCCTGGCGGCCATGGACGTGGCGCTGGTGCAGGTCTCATGTCCGGATGAGCATGGCTATATGAGCCTGGGTATCAGCGTTGACATCGTCAAGGCGGCGGTGGAATCGTCCCGGATCGTGATTGTGCAGGTCAATCCCAGGATGCCGCGGGTCCACGGCGATTCGTTCATTCACATCAGCGCGGCCGATCATGTGATCTATCACGATGAGCCGTTGCTGGAGTATCACCCGGAGGTGCCCGGCGAGATCGCTGAGCGCATCGGGCGCTATGTCGCGCGCATCATAAAAGATGGCGATACTATCCAGGTTGGTTACGGTGCGTTGCCCAATGGGATCATGGCTGCGCTTTCGGGCAAGAAGCATCTGGGGATCCACACCGAGTTGCTCTCTGATGGGATCATGGAGTTGATCAAGGCGGGGGTAGTAGACAACTCCCGCAAATCAGTGGACCGTGGCAAGACGGTTGCTTCGTTCTGCATGGGTTCAACGGAACTCTACGAGTTTCTCGATGACAATCCGGCCATTGAATTGCGGCCGGTTGACTACACCAACAGCCAACTCGTCATTGCTCGTCATGAGAACATGGTGGCCATCAACTCGGCTTTGGAGATCGATCTTACGGGTCAGTCCACGGCGGAATCTCTGGGCACCACGTTCTTTTCTGGCGTTGGTGGGCAAGCTGATTTCATGAGGGGCGTGGTGCTGGCTCCTGGCGGCCGGACCATTCTGGCGCTGCAGTCGACGGCGCACGATGGCGAGGTTTCGCGGATCACGTCAATGCTCAGTGAAGGTGCTGGCGTTACCCTGGTGAGGGGGGATCTCCATTACGTCGTTACGGAATACGGGATTGCCTATCTGCATGGCAAGACCATCCGGCAGCGGGCCATGGATCTGATCGCCATTGCGCATCCGCGCTTCCGGCCGCAGCTTATCCAGGAGGCCAAGGACTTGAATCTGATTTACGCCGATCAGGCATTTATCCCGGGCAAGCGAGGCGAGTATCCTGAGGTCCTGGAGGCATTTCGCACCACTCCGTCGGGCACTTCAATCTTCTTTCGACCGGTCAAGATCAGCGACGAGACGTTCCTCAAGGAGTTCTTCTACTCGCTCTCGGACAAGTCCATCTACCGGCGCTTCATATCTTCCCGGCAGGACATGCCCCACGAGCGATTGCAGGAGTTCTGCGTTATTGACTACACGCGTGACGTGGTGATTCTGGCCATGGTTCAGGATGGCCAGCGGGAAGTGGTGGCAGGAGTCGGGCAGTATGGCATTTCTCAGGACCTGCATACCGCGGAAGTTGCCTTTGTGGTGCGGGACGATATGCAGAATCAGGGGATAGGGCAGGAGCTTCTGACCTACCTGACGCTGCTGGCGAGAAGGCAGGGATTGTTGGGTTTCACCGCGGAAGTTCTGGTGGAGAACCGGCCGATGCTTCATCTCTTCGAGAAGATGGGCTTCGACATAACCCGGCGCAGCGACTCTGGCGTTTGGGAAATGAAGATGATGTTCACTCACTGAAGCAGGGGACAGCAAGGAGAATGCAACCAGCAAAGCCTGACATAAGAAGGCTCTTTGAGCCGCGTTCGGTGGCGGTCATCGGGGCCTCTTCCAATCCCGCCAAGATTGGGCACAAGATTGTCCAGAATATCCTTTTGGGCGGATTCAAAGGAAAGGTCTACCCGGTCAATCCCGGCGGTGGAGAGGTGCTGGGGTTGCCAGCCTATCGCAGCATGGAAGAGGTTGAGGGCGAGGTGGACCTGGTGACCATTGCGGTCCCGGCGCGAGCAGTTCTCTCTACGGTTGAGGCCTGCACGACCAGGGGAGCGAA
>CALGBT010000428.1 GCA_937884235.1 uncultured Pseudomonadota bacterium | reverse complement strand
GCCTGCCCGCCCTGCAGGGATTTGGTGACCTCGTCGCTGGGTGGTTTGCGGTTCAGGCCGAGAAAGAGGCACAGGCTTACCTGAAGACCCTGAAAGCATACCAGAAGAAGCATCCTGCCATCCCCATCTGGTATCTGGAGATGACCATCGAGACCTTCAGGGAGAAGCTCTCATCGATGAATGGCGGTGTTTTGCCAAAGGAATTGTCTGCGCCGCGCTCCAGCGGTGAGCTGGCGAAGCACCTCTTCATGTGGCGCAATCTGCTGCTGGGCGCCGGTCGTACTGGCAAGCTGCCTCCCTATGAAGACATTGAAGAGACGGCCAAAGAACTGGCGAAGGCAGGGCTTTGGGGAGAGATGGTGGGGCCGGTGCTCCGCATGGTCATCTTCGCCTGGCAGGCGAAGGACCCTGCGTTGGCTTTCAAGCTTCTGGAAATGGTGCTGGCCACTGTACCCCCGGAAGAAGCCCCGGTCATCTATCTGGATGCGATGTTGCTGGCTGCCGACCTGCTTATCGAGATCGATAGTCGAGAGAAGGCCGCCGAGGCCATGGTGAAGTCGGCCATGAGCATGGGCGGCTATCACAGCGAGCGTGATGAGATCCAGTTGCTCTATCGACTCCTGCAGTTGGCTGGCCCCATGGGCGATGGCGACCTGGTGTGGAACGTGGTGAGCAGACTGGCGCCTATGGTGCGAGCGTCATCTGGGACCGATACCCTGGCCTACTATACTCTCGTGGCGCTCGAGGTTGGCTTCCGATTGATGGCGGGCCAGGCTGTGTCAGGGGCTGCCATCCGGCGCCTCGACGCCCACGGTCAGTCCGTTGTCGACGGGGAAGGTACCCGACACTATTTCCAGTTGCTGCTGCAGACCGATGATGCGAAAGCTCGAGAGAGCGTCTCGGAGCAGTTCCTTGTCTATGTTCTGCAAAACGGACCTCGCCCCGAATTGCCGAAAGAAGAACCCGCAACCGAGTGAGCGAATTGGACTAAGGATATAGCCGATAGCCTGCTTTGGCATATCGTTGGTGGAAGATGCCGTAGTCGCTGCCGTCCTGGTTGGCGCTCTCCCAGGCGATGATGAAGCTACCGTCCGGGAAACCCGCGCAGGCGGCAGCCTGCTGTTCGTTGGCAGTGAAGATGTTGGCCCGCAGATCTGCTGCTACGGGCTGGTCGCTGCCATCAAACCGGCGGTAGTAGATACCCCATTTGCTGCCATCCTGGTGTTCCGACTGCCAGGCGGAGATGAATCCGTCCTCAGGCAGTGCTCCGACGCAGGGGAACCACTGTTTCTCGGGAATAGTCGAGTTGACCCGGAACTGCTCCTGGGTGGCCACTCCGTCAGCGTCAAATCTGCGGGCGTATACCCCGTCGTTGTCAGTCGCCCCAACGCGGTGCCACGTGACCACGTATCCGCCGCCAGTGAGAGCTGCCACCTGTCCATCGTATTGCTCGCTCCCCGAGTAGGAATTCACCTGTTGGTCGCCCGTCAGGGGTGTCCCAGAGCTGTCGTACCGTCGGGCGAAGATGCCATGGGCGTTGCCGTCCTGGTCCTTGCTAGTCCAGACAACGACAATATCGCTGGAGTTGAGTTGCGTAACGTCAGGGTCACGCTGCGTATCGTTCGTCTCGACATTGACCGTGCTCTGATCGCCGGCTGCAGTTCCGTCGGCATCAAAGAGGCGCATGAAGATTCCCTGGGAATCGCCAACGCCATCGTTGTCCCAGACCGCGGCGAAGCCACCAGCAGAGAGCCCTGTAACCGCCGGGTGTTCCTGGTTGTTCGATGTGAAGGAGGGCAGCGTGAACTCACCGGTTGTCGGGTCACCGGTGGCATCGAACAGCCGGCCCCTGACGCTATTGTTGTCGTCAGTAGACCAGACGATGACAAACCCGCCGTTGGCAAGAGCGGCCACGTCGGGGTCAGTTTCGTCGCTGCTGCTGGGTGAGTTGGCCCTGAACTCAACTCCCGATTCCTGCCCCGCCGCGTCATACACCTGACCATAGACTCCATAGGAATCGTTGCTGTCCTGCTTCTCGCTCTCCCAGACTATGACAAAACCTCCGCCGGTGAGGACGGCCACCGCAGGATCCTTCTGCTTGTTCCATTGATGTGAGTTCGTCTGGCTCTCAGTCACCTGCCCCGCCGTGCAGCCATCCCAGTCAACAGAGTTGCCGTCGTCGCAAATGGTCGGGTCGATGCAGAGCTGGTCGATGCAGAAGAAGCCGGCTCCGCAAGTGCCACAGGTGCCACCGCACAGATCATCGCCGCACTCGAAGCCAGCGCAATTGGCCGCTTTCGGGCAGCACTGCGAGTCGTAACACACGCCACCGTCGCCGCACGAGTTGCCGTCCGAGAGGATGGACCACTCACTGGTAGATTCCGTGGGATTGCAGAAATTGCAGGGAACACCGGGTTCGGTCTGACCAGTGAGAAAGCAGGTGTCATCAATTGCACAGTAGCTAGCCTTCAGGCTGTGCTTGCAGAGTCCGGCGGCGCAGACGTCGTTGGTGCAGGAGAGCTTATCATTGCAAGAGCCGCAAGTGCCACCGCAGCCATCAGCTCCGCATTGCATACCAGCACAGTCGGGCTGGCAGACACAGGCCCCCCCCATGCAGAGGTCTTGCTCGCCGCCACAGGTGCCGCAGATTCCTCCGCACCCATCATCCCCGCACACCCTGCCCTCACAGTCGGGCTGGCAGATACAGGCACCGTTGATACAAACGTCCTGCTCCCCCGGGCAGGTGCCGCAGGCGTCTCCGCAGCCGTCTGAACCGCAGACCTTGCCGGAACAGGCGGGTTGGCACTGGCAGATGCCAGCAACGCAGAGGTCCTGAGGTCCAGCGCAGGTGCCGCATGACCCGCCGCAGCCATCACCGCCGCAGACCTTGCCCGCGCAGTTGGGGGTGCAGTTGCTGCACTCGCCGTTGGCGCAGCCGTATTGGCAGGTCAAGGCCTGTTCCCCCGGGGAGCCGCAACTATCCACCCAGCAGACGTTGCCGTCGCAGCAATCGGTATGGTGCTCGGGAACGCAGACGCAATCGTTGCCCTGGCACACCTTACCTCCTGAGCAGCTGCCACAAGAGCCGCCGCATCCATCGGGACCACACGCCTTGCCATCGCAGGCCGCGATGCAGGCACACTTGTTGTTGGCGCAAACATCCTGCGGCCCGAGGCAACTGCCGCAACTGCCGCCGCAACCGTTGGCGCCACATTCCTTGCCGACGCAATTGGCGACCGCGGCACAGCAGACTCCTGCGTAGCAAACCGAGCCGATGCCGCAGCCTACGCCATCGGGTCTTGCCGACCACTTGTCCTGCTTGACAGCGGGGGCACAGATCTCACAGGGATTGGCCAGATTGGTCTCGCCGTCCTCATAGCAGACTCCGTCGATGAGGCAAGTGCCTGAAAGCTGTTCGTAGGTGCACGCCCCTTGTGCGCATCCCGTGGTGACGCAGGTCAAGGGGACATCGCAGGCTCCGCACGAACCACCACAGCCATCGGGACCACAGACTTTGCCCTCACATGCGGGTTGGCAGATGCAGAGACCGTCCAGACAGGAATCCTGCGGCCCCGGGCAACTGCCGCACAGTCCGCCACAACCATCAGCACCGCACTCAAGTCCCTGGCATGCCGGCTTGCACGTGCAGATTCCGGCCAGACACGCGTCTTGTGGGCCGGGACAGACCCCGCAACTTCCGCCACAGCCATCGCCACCGCACTTCTTCCCCTGGCAGGCGGGGATGCAAACGCAGAGTTGGTCAATGCATTCCTGCTGGAAACCTGAGCAGGTGCCGCAACTACCACCGCAGCCATCTTCGCCGCATTCCAGTCCGCCGCATGCAGGAGTACAGTTGGCACAGGTGGCGTCAACGCAGCCGAAGGGGCAAGATGCTTGCACCTCCCCCTGATTGCCACAGCTATCAAACCAACAGACATCGTCACCGCAGCAGTCGCTGGTCGCCTTTGGCTTGCACTTGCAAAGCCCAGCTTCGCAAAGCGCCCCGCCATCGCAGGCCCCACAGAGGCCGCCGCAGCCATCCGGGCCGCAGGCCTTCCCGTCACAGTCCGGTTGGCAGGCACAGAGACCTTCGAAGCACGCATCTTGAGCTCCATCGCAGGTGCCGCAGGTGCCGCCGCAGCCGTCGTCGCCACAGAACTTTCCGGCGCAATTTGCACTCCTGGGGCAGCAGTCCCCGGCGAAACATATCGCTCCTTCCCCGCAGACAGCACCGGCGGGCAGCGGCGTCCAGTCCGCCTGCGACTGTGTCGGCAGGCACTTCAGGCAGGCGTCGTCCGGATTGACCAGACCGCTGGTGATACAAGCTTCGTCGACAAAGCAGAAGATGTCCTGAACCAGGTTGGTGCAGGCACCATCAACACAGGCATCACTGGTGCATTCCACGCCGTCATCGCAGCTACCACAGGTGCTGCCGCAACCATCGGGGCCACAGACCTTGTCGGTGCAGTCAGGCTCACAGACGCACTCATGGTCCTGGCAGGTTTCTTGTGGGTTTGAACAAACTCCACAAAGAGTTCCACACCCGCCTTCGCCGCAATTCTTGCCCTCGCAATCGGGCACGCAGAGGCAAATCCCGGCAAAGCAGATGTCGAGGGGGTCTTCGCAGGTGCCGCAACTACCCCCACAGCCGTCAGACCCGCAGTCCGCCCCGTTGCACGCGGCTGAAGCATCGCAGCAAGAGCCCTGGAAGCAGATGAGGTCTTCTAAGCAGGTCACACCGTCGT
>CALGBT010000427.1 GCA_937884235.1 uncultured Pseudomonadota bacterium | reverse complement strand
CTGTCCTCGCACGGTGAGGACACATCCCTCGGCCCCGGCTTCGTCCACCTTGAATTGCACGTACGCATTGACAATGGTGGCGCCAGTCGGGATGGCGATGCCGGCAAACCGGAGGCCCACTGTCTGATTCCCGGCACCGTTGTAGGCATCATAGACCAATTCGAGGTCACTGCTGTCGAGGTAGACCTGCTGGCTGATTGCTTCTTCGGCATCATCGTTGCTGGCCGCGACCGAAACTTCCAGGGTCATGAGACCAGAGGGTTCCTCATTGACCTCGACGACGACATCGTCGGCGGCCAGCAGTTCTCCGTCCGTGGCGGTGAGACGCAGCGTGTAGAGGCCAACGCCGGGGAAGGTAGCGGCGGTACCGGTGGCTCCGGCGTTGTCAAAACTGACGCCCGCCGGTCCGCTGACCTGGCTCCAGGTGGCGCTGACACTGCCGGGCGGGGTCGGTTGGCCGTCGTCGACTACAGTCGCATTCAAAAGAGTACTATTGGTGGGTAGCACGATGCTTTGGTCAGGTCCGGCATTTACCGTTGGGGCTTTGTTGGGCACGGGTCCCAGGCTGTATTCCACCACCAGCCGGGGGGCGCCAGCGGAATCACCGTCACGGGCTTCGGCGGTACGTTTGCCAGTGCCGGTGATAACCAGAGCCAGCGCGTTGCCACTGGCCCAACCGGGTCGATTCACCACCTCCTGCACCACTGTGGCCAGGTCTGGGGAGCGCTGGAAAGCATCGGCCTCGCCCACGTTTAGCCACGCCATCGGTACCCACGCCACCGCGGCCAAAGTGAGGGGGCGGCTGGAGACGTTGCCGTTGACAGTGCTGAAGGTCGGGGCGTTGTCGGTGGACTGGCCTCGTATGGTGAGGTTGCAGGCGTCTGAGGTGACCTCATCGACTTTGAATTGCAGGTAGGCTCCGATGATGGATGCACCGGCCGGCACGGCCAGGCCGGCGAAACGCAGGCCCACGGTCTGGTTGCCCGCACCGTTGTAGGAATCATAGACCAGCTCAAGGTCACTGCTGTCAAGGTAGACGATGCCTGTGGAGCCCTCCTCGGCATCATCGCTGCCGTTGGCCACCGCTACTTCCACGGTGATTCCTTCGGCAACCGCGTCGAATTGGACGGTCATTTCGTCGCTGGCGATCCACTCTCCGTCTTCGGCGGTGAGGCGCAGTACGTAGGTCCCTGGCCCGGAGAAGGTGGCATCAGTATCTTCGGCGGCGGCGTCTAGAAAGGACACAGTTCCGGGGCCACTGACCTTGCTCCACTCCATGGTCACAAGGCCGGGGGGAATGGGCAGGCCGTCGTCAGCGACGGTGCCATCCAGGAAGATGCTGTCCGTGGGCAGGACGATGGTCTGGTCCGGTCCGGCCTCGACGTCGGGAGCCAGGTTGAAGACGGTACCCGGGGTCAACAGAATGGTGCCGCCGTTGGGCATGGCATCGTAGTAGACCACGGCCTCGTTGCCTTCGAGTACCGGCTCGACGATCTGGACAAAGCCGCCTTGGGCCACTTCCACCCCAGACCACGAGAGGGGGATGGTGCTGCGGATGGTCAGCAACTGGTTGTAAATGGTTGGGTCGAGGTTATGGGTGAGCACCAGGGTGATGGCCGATTCGCTTTCCGTGGCGACGATTGCTGCGGCCTCTCGCTCGCGCATGTAGCGCACCACTGCGCCCAGGGTATCGATCCAGACGTTGTCCCGTCCCTGGAGGTCGTCCAGAAACTGCGTCAGGACGGTCACTGCTGCGGGGTAGTCCAACTCATGAATGTGGGGGATGAACCAGGCGTGCTCGGCCTCGGCCGTATCGACGTAGGTGACCAGCCGCTGGAGGGTGGTCAGACCCGGATAGTCGAAAGCGGCACTACCGATGGCGTAGAAATCCACCGGTTCGGGGGAGTCCTCGGGGTAGTAATTCATGTAGCCAGGTGACCAGACTTCCCGGGCGCCGATGTAGTATTCTGCAGTCATTGCCGCCACCGCATCATTGCTTTCACCGTAGGGGTAGGCAATGGTCATGCCGGGGGGCAGGTCGAGATTCGCTTCGATGGTCTTGCGTGATTCGCGGAGTTGGTAGCGGGCATCCCCTTCGCTCAGATCTGGAAGATGCGCGTGGGTGATGGTGTGACTACCGATTTCGTGTCCTGCGTCGGCCACCGCCTGCCAGTCCTGCCAGAATGTTGGCCACTCTTCCCAGCCGGCATCGGACATGATGTAGAAGGTTCCTTTGAAGCCGCGCTGGTTCATGAGCGATGCCCCGACGCTGGCCTGCGAATAGAGACCGTCATCAAAGGTCACCGAAACCGCTGACCCGCGTCCACCGTGCCAACGTGTCACCTGATGGTCGGCAGCGGCTGAGCCGGGTAGTGAGACGATGAGCAATGCTACCAGGCAACCCAGAATAATTCCATTTCGCACGACTCCCTCCAGAGTGAGTCAACTTGTTGCGACCATAGCGAAAAAGGGTGCCAATGTGGAGCACAAATCGGCCATGACTGCTGAGATTCCCTTCACTGGCAGCTTACCCGGGGGCGGCCGCGGGGCTAATGTGACAAGAAGTCACACCGGTTGACCGACATCAGTGGCTTGCGCAGGAGATGCGACGCAGGTACTATTCGGGTTGCTTCAACGACACTCACGGGCACTGGAGGTTTGGCAATGCGTTTTGGTCATAGCGTACTACTTGTTGTTTTGACTGCGGCATCGGTTGTGGCTTGTTCCGGCGCCGCGGATGAGGAATGCATCCCCGATAGTTTGTTCTGCGAGCAGAATACGCTGCGCAAATGCACTACCGATGGCACCGATTCGGTGTTGGTGAGCATCTGTGAGAACACTTGCAATGCCGGGCAGTGCGTGAATTTCGCCATCGATGACCTCCATGCTGTGGATGGTCAGGCAGGTGACCTCGTGGTTGGCGTCGACCTGGTGGACCCGGTGGACGTGGTGGTGGCAGATAGCGTTGATGTTGTTGCGCCGCCTGAGGACACTGCGGAGGTGACAGACCCTGCGGAGGTGACAGATCCTGCGGAAGTGACTGCTCCTCCCGAGGAAGTGCTGGCGGAGACGATAGAAGACCAGGGCGGCTGCACCGATGAGTGCCAGCCGGACGACTTCTACTGCGTGGGCATCAAAGAGATCCACTACTGCCTGGAAGGTGAAGAGGGTTGTTTCGTGTGGGATGACGGGGCGTCCTGCGATGACGGCAATGCATGCACCGATGATGCTTGTGCCGCCGAGAAGGGGTGTGTCACTGCGGACAACAAGGAAGAGTGCGACGATAACAACCCTTGCACTGGTCCGGATCATTGCGGCAATGGCGAGTGCCAGCCTGGTGCGGCCATCTGCCAATGTGAAACTGACGGTGACTGCGCCGCGCTGGACGACGGCAATCTGTGCAACGGGGTCCTGGTTTGCGTGGGCAACGACTGCGTGCCCGAGGACGGCTCCGAGGTGCAGTGCGCAGGACAGGTGGGGCCGTGCCTGGAGAACGTCTGCAACCCGGATACGGGCACTTGCGCCGACCTGTGGTTGGCCAATGGCACTGGCTGTGACGACAACGACAAGTGCACCACCGGAGATTCCTGTTTCCAAGGGAGCTGCTCCGGTTCCGGGTCCCTCACCTGCGACGACAATAATTCATGCACTAGCGACTCGTGCGACTCTGGCTCCGGTTGCGATTATCAGGCGGTTGCCAACGGCACCTCGTGTGGTGCCAATAAGCAGTGCCAGAATGGGAATTGCGTGACCGTGGACGGTCCGGAGACCCTGGCCGACAAGCTCGATTCTCCCCACGACCTCGCCATAGACGACTCCTTCGTATATTTTGTGGAAGACGACTCCACTCAGGGGACGGTCAAGAAGGTTGCCAAGACCGGGGGCGTGGTGACGACCCTGGCAACGAATCTGGCGGAGCCCCTGGCCATCGCCGCGGACGATAACAACGTCTACTGGTTGGAACGAAACAACGGCAGCAACGGGCGGCTGGGGAAAGTGAGCAAGAATGGTGGCCAGGTCACGGCCATCGTTACGGACTTGCATAATGCCCAGAACCACCTGGCGGTGGCTGGTGGCTTCCTCTACTTCGGCGACGGCAAGGCGGGGGGCGGCGGTGTCATCAAGAAGGTCGGCGTCAACGGTGGCACGACGGTTATCGTGGAGGGCAATGGCCTGCTCAACCTCAACACCGCCATTGCCGTGGACAACGGCCAGGTTTACTTCGGCAATGACTATGACAAGGTCTTGCGCGTTCCCATCAGCGGCGGAGCGGTTACTGAGCTGGGGTCCGGCGAGCCGTCCGGTCTGGCCATCGGCGGCTCCTGGATCTACTGGACCGAATACAGCAACGGCAAAGTCATGCGGATGCCCATCAATGGGGGAGCGGCGATCAATATCGCAAGCAACTCCAACAGCGCTGCTGACCTGGTGGTCGATGGCAGCTACGTCTACTGGATCGAAAGTAACAACCCGGGCAAAGTGAAGCGCGCTGCGATTACCGGGGGCGACGAGAAGACATATTCCAATCAGGCCAACTCCCATGGCATCGAGGTGGACGGGCAGTACGTCTACTACGCGGTCTCGGTGTTCAGCAATCAAGGCAAGATCATCCGCGTCAAGAAGTAGCGTCCAACGGCTCCAGGGGAGGTCTCATGGCAAAGCTGCGTTGGGGAATTCTGGGTACTGCCTCCATTGCCAGGACCGTCGTTCCGGCAATTGCTCGCAGCCGGGACAATGAGGTCACTGCGGTG
>CALGBT010000426.1 GCA_937884235.1 uncultured Pseudomonadota bacterium | reverse complement strand
CGCCCTTGCAGCGGCCGGTCCAGTTGGAAAGGCCGTAGGCACCGTTGTATTTCGGGAAGACGTTGATGAGATTGGGCGGTTCGCCCCCGTTCCACACCTGCATGGCCAGGGCGTGGGCTTTGGTGCGAGGCACGATAACTTCCATGCCCTGGGCTGCGCAAAAGGCGGCGTATGTGTCCTGGTTGGCCGCCAGGGAGTCGTCAGTGTAGCGCACCATGGTGTAGCCGCCTCCATCGGTGGTCATGTCGCAGTAGACCGTCTCGGCCTGGTCGTCGCCATTGGTATCAATGTCGTACGTGCCTGAGGGCAGCGCCGGCATCAGCGCGTGCAGGGTCAGGCAGGAGGTTTGCAGTTCAACGGTGCAGGTGGCGGAGCAGCCGTCACCGGCGGTGACGTTGCTGTCGTCGCACTCCTCCGGGGCCTCCACGAGACCGTCGCCGCAGCACGGTGAGATGGGGGTGTGGATGCAGCCACTGTCCGCTTCGCAACTGTCGGTAGTACAGGCATCGGCATCATCGCAGTCCAGGGGACCGGTCCCGGCGCAGACTCCCGAGTCGCACGCATCGGCAATGGTGCAGGCATCGTTGTCGTCACAGGGAACTGTGTTGACGTCGTGGACGCAGCCCGTCAGCGGGCTGCAGGAGTCGTCAGTACAAAGATTGTCGTCGTCGCAGTCAGTGAGTTCGGTGGCCAGGCACTTGCCCCCGGCGCAGGACTCGTTGCTGGTGCAGGGATTCGAGTCGTCGCAAAGCGCCTCGTTGTCCACATGCTGGCAACCTAGCACGGCGTCACAAGAATCGTCTGTGCAGTCGTTGCTATCGTCGCAATCAAGCGCCGGCCCGGGAGCGCAGAGGCCGCCAGAGCACTGGTCCCCAACTGTGCAAATGCTGCCGTCGCTGCACGGTGCCTGATTGTGGTCGTGTTGACAGCCGTTGGCGGGGTCGCACCAGTCGTCGGTGCAGATGTCCAGGTCGTTGCAATCCGTCAGTCCGAGCCCTTTGCACAGGCCTTGGACGCACTGGTCGTTGCATTCTCCCGCCCCTGGTGAGTGGGCGCAGCCGGTCTGCGGGTCGCAAGAGTCCTCGGTGCAGGAGTTGCCGTCATCGCAGTTCAAGTTGCCCGTGCCTTCGCATTCGCCAAGCGCGCAGATATCACCCGTGGTGCAAAGGTCGCCGTCGTTGCAGGGGGCCGAGTTGAACTTGTTGACGCATCCGGAGTCGGGGTCGCACCAGTCGTTGGTACAGGGGTCGTTGTCGTTGCAATCGAGGAGGCCGGAACCCTTGCAGAACCCGTTCACGCAGGCATCGATGGTGGTGCAGGAGTTGCCGTCATCGCACGCCTCTTCCAGCGGTGCGTGCAGGCAACCCTGCAGGGCCTCACAGGAATCTGCCGTGCAGGGGTTGGCATCGTCGCAGGGCAGAACACCAGCCCCGCCGCAGACCCCGTCCTGGCAGATGTCCCCGGTGGTACATACGTCCCCGTCGTTGCAGGTTGCCGCATTGACCGTGTGCTGGCACCCGCCATTGGGGTGGCAGGCATCGTCGGTACAGGGGTTGCCGTCGTTGCAATTCAAGGTGACGCCGCCCTGGCACAAGCCGCCCGCACAGTTCTCCCCGGTAGTGCAGGCGTTGCCGTCGTTGCAGGGCAGGGTGTTGTTGGTATTCACGCAGCCAAGTAGCGGACTGCACGCATCGGTAGTGCACAGGTTGTCATCGTCGCAGTCGAGTGTGCCCGTGCCCTGGCACTGTCCGCCCAGGCAACCATCGCCGGTAGTGCAGCTGTCCAGGTCGTCACACACCGCGGCATTGTTGGAGTGCATGCAGCCCAGGGCCGGGTCGCAGAAATCGTCGGTGCAGGGGTTGCCGTCATCGCAACTGAGGGGCAACCCGCCAACGCAGCCGCTGGCCTCGCATTGGTCGCCCACGGTGCAGACGTCGCCGTCCTGGCAAGGGGCCTCGTTGGCATCGTGAAAGCACCCGCCCGTGGCGTCGCAACCGTCGTCGGTGCAGGGGTTGCCGTCATTGCAGTTGGCCTCGGCCCCGCCGATGCACACACCGGCCTGGCAGGCATCGTTGAGGGTGCAGACGTTGCCGTCTGAACAGGCTCCTGCGTCGTTGACTGCGCCCCAGGTGCACTCGCCGGTCTGGGGGGCGCAAAGAGTTTCCAGGCATGCGGCATCAGGTCCAGATGGTGCTTCACAGATGATGACGGATTCGGCGTTGACCGCGCACTTGTGCGGCAACGAAGTGGTGTCGCACACCAGCGTACCGTTGCAGAGGTTACCATCCTCCAGTGCGCCGCAGTCATCGTTGGCGAGGCAATCGCAGGCGACCTCCGTACCTTCGCAGTCACCCAGCGCGCAGGCGTCACCGACGGTACAGGGATTGCCATCGTCACAAGGGGCCGTGTTGTAAGTGTAGAGGCAGCCGCCTGCAGCATCGCAGTTGTCGAAAGTGCAGGGGTTCTGGTCATCGCAGTCGATGGGCGTGCCGGTGCAGAGCCCGGCCTCGCAGTGGTCGGCCAGAGTGCAGACGTTGTCATCATCGCAGCCAGTTCCAGTCAGGGGCTCGTTGATGCAACCTGAGTCGGGCACGCAGTTGTCCTTCGTACAGGGATCGCCGTCGTCGCAGACTCCATCGTCCGTCGCGCCGTTGCAGTCGTCGTCAATGCCGTTGCAGACCTCCGCTACAGGCACAGCCGCATCACACTGCGAGAGGCCGTCGCCGGTACATGAGCGGATGCCCTCGCACTGGCCGATGCCGTTGTCAGCAAAACAGGGAGTCGAAGCCGCCAGTGCCGTGGCCTGGGGGCTGCAGAAGCACTCGCCAGAGTCAGGCACACACTGATCGGCGGTGGCACCGCCGGAAGTGATGACTTCCTGGCAGGAGTAGCCCTCCGGACAGCCCACCTCAGCACATACGGCGCCGCAAAACTGTCCCTCGGCGCCGTAGTTCACGCAGATATCTTCGGTGCCCGCACCCGACTTGCAGTCGCCATCGTTGTGACAGGGACGGCACAGGTGGGTGTAGGGCGAGGCGCAGGCAAAGACCGGGTCGGTGCCGAAAATGTTCAGCGATTCGCACAGCCAACCGGCGGGGCATTCTTCGATGCAGCTTTGCGTGCAAACGGTGCCGGTGAAATGGTCGATGCAAAGGCCGGATTGGCAATCCTCGCCGCTGTCACAAGGTTCAAGGAAGCAGCCGGAGCCCGGCATACACTCGACGAATATGTCGAAACCGGCATCCCAAGACAGGTCGGGCCAGATCTCCGCCGTGACATCCAGAACTTCCTCGGCTACCGCCTCTGCAGGTTCGGTCACAGTATCCACGACTTCTGCAGGGCCGCTGTCAGTCTTGAGCAGAGTTGTCACCCCACCACCACATCCCAAGGTTGCCACCGCAACCACGATAGCCATAGCTCGCATCATTTCGCTCTCCATTTCCATGCTGAGTTCCCAGCCGGACAAGTAGACCACAAACTGACCCGGCACACAATCACGGGACGAGAATCGGGGCAGCTTCTACTCGTCGCTGAATGTCCCGGTGATTTCGATAGTTGAGTCAGGCCCCGTCGGGGCTGAGGGCCTTGGCGGCAGGTGGGCACTGGCCAATTCACTGGCGGGATTGAGTTCGTTCACGACGACGACGTTCCTCTGGCGCTTGCCTTCGTAGAGCGCTCGGTCCGCCTCAGAGGTTAACAGGTGTGCGGTGAGGTGGGGTCCGCCGCTACAGACGCTGGCTCCAGCGGTAACGGTAACTACTGGCCCTGCTGAATTCTCCAGGTGCTCGATGCCGAGGTTCTCCACCGCCTGCCGGAGGCCGTCCAGGAAGCGACGGCTCTGAGCCAGGTCAGTGGCTCCGAACAGTGCTGCGAATTCCTCCCCGCCGATACGAAAGACGTGGTCGGTGGGACGCCGGAGAGCCGTGCGCAATGTCTGAGCGACGCGCGTCAAAACCCGGTCCCCCGCTGGATGTCCGAAGGTGTCATTATAGCCTTTGAAACAGTCGACATCGATGATGGCCAGTGTCAGCAGACCCTTCGACCGTCGCGCGATGCGCAATTCCCGGTCAAGGACGGACTCGAAATGACGGCGATTGTGCAGCCCCGTCAACTGGTCGGTTAGCGAGAGTTCCTCTACCTGCTTGCGGTCCGTGATGTCGAGGAAGAAGAGGCTGCAGCCAGCCACCGCACCAGTCACCGCTTCTTCGGGTACGGCGCGGATTCCGAGCCACAGGGGCTCGCCCACTCCCCCCGCCCGGAAGTCCACTTCCGTGGCACATCGGGCACCGGAATTAACGGTGAGCCACAGCTTCCGCATTTCCGGGTATGTGTCCAACCCGAGGGCCTGCAATCCGCCGGGGGCACCGAGTATCTCGCGGCGCGCCAGGCCGAGCTTCCGACAGAGGGCGTTGGTCACTGAGGCCAGGGCTCCTTCGGCAGTGAGACTCGCAGTCATGATGTTCTGATCCACCAATGACAGATAACGGAACACCTCGTTGTTGAACGATTGCAGCCGCCGCACGGCGTGGCGTGCAACCCAAACGGAGAGCGCCACAATGATGGCCAGGACAACGACAATGGCGATGAGCGACGTGCGCCGGGAAGAAGTTGCTTCGTCCAGAAACTCGCGGGCCTTGGTATCGGCGAAATCGGCCAGACGTTGGGCTTTGACGGTCTGGTCGGCGACCAGCCGGGTGCCTTCGAGTCTGGTGAGCGCCAGGGCGGTCTCCGCATTGCCGCTGAGAATCAG
>CALGBT010000425.1 GCA_937884235.1 uncultured Pseudomonadota bacterium | reverse complement strand
CCGAAAGGAATCTCGCCATAGCCCCGCTCAACGCGGGCACTGATGTCGCGCCCAGCAACGCCGCCCACCGTAGGATCTACCCGGGCACCACCCAGGCGACGGCGGACCAACACTACGTCGCCCGCCCATCTCAAAACACCGCGTCAGCCCCTCGCATGCCCGCGCGCCAGCGTCCTACGGACGCCCCGTCACTGAGTTCTCCCCTCTGAGTTCTCCGTCACTGAGTTCTTCTCCTCCGGGGCTGCTCAGCCTCCCCGGATCTTGCACCGGTGGGGGCGGCCGAGAAGCTCAACGATGCCTATGCGGCCCCGTACTCTCCCGCACTCACCCGGGTCAACGACCACGTGGTGTTCGCAGCCTGGTCCGAAGGGCTCAGCCCGGACTTCTCCGCGGTCGGTCGATTCGTTGTGCTCGGCGACTGAAGCTATCCCCCCGTCCCCCGATCTCTCCATGGACCTTTTAGTTTTCATTTCGCCGTTGTAGAATGGCCGAAGAAGACCGTTGTCAGGAGCCTTTTATGACTAAGACCTCTGTGTTGGTGTTCATTCTTGCACCGCTTGTGGTTGGCTGTGTTTCCTCCCCCGTTGCGTGGAGGCCCGATCAGCGGGAACCTGCTCCTGGGGACTCCCTTTCGGAGGATGCCGCCGTCTACCTGCCTGGTGATGTTATTGCCGATGGCGTGCACGTGACGCCGGGGGACGCGATGGTTGCCGACATTGCGGAGTTGGAGGCCTTCTTCCCCTCAGAGGTGAGCCCGGAATGTGTAGCAGTCTGTGAAGACAAGGAGTGCGGTGAGGACGATGGCTGTGGCAATCTCTGCCTCAATGACCCGTCCTGTGATGACGAGGACCCTTGCACTGTTGATACCTGCTCTCTGGAGGGCGGGTGCGTACATGAGCCAGTGAACGAGGAGCCCTGCGACGATGGTGATCTTTGCACTGAGAACGACCAGTGCGCCGCCGGCTCGTGTAAGGGTGATGCGTTGCCGGACCTTGCGTGCGACGATCAGAACCAGTGCACATTGGATACGTGTGAACCGGCTGCAGGGTGCGTCCACACCAACGTCTCCGGGGCATGCGAATACGCGGATGCCCCATGGGTGTCTGGCGAATGCCTGTCCGGTGTTTGCACGCCGGTTTCCGTGAAGGGCGTGCCCTGTGGTGAGGATGACGATTGTGAGGGTCTGGGCGATGGCAACCCTTGTACCGGTGTGTACATTTGTGCCGCCGGGATCTGCGACTTTGACGAATCGTCCATCTCGCAGTGTTCCCAGGCCGGGGACACAACCTGCCTGAAGAACATCTGCGATCCAGGTGATGGCGAGTGCAAACCAACGCCCGCCAACGACGGATTGCCTTGTGATGACAACGATGTTTGTTCTCTGGGTGACACCTGTCACGAAGGGGAGTGTGTGGCGGGAGAGGCTGTGTTGGCCTGTAATGATGGTAACGTCTGCACTGCCGACTCCTGTCAGTCCGCGACGGGGTGTGTATTCTCGCCCGTCGCTGATTCGTGTGATGACGGCAACGCCTGCACAACCGACGACCAGTGCAGTGGTGGTTGGTGTCTTGGCAGCCCCCTCTTCTGTGGCGATGACAACCAGTGCACGACGGACGGCTGTGACCCCGAATCGGGATGTTTCCACGTGCCATCCGACAGCATCTGCCAGGACGGCAACCCGTGTACCGCGGGGGACGAGTGTGTAGAGGGCGTCTGCCAGGGAGAGGTTTACTCCTGCGATGATGGAGAGGAGTGCACCGCAGATGTCTGCGATGGTGCCGGTGGATGCTCGCACAATCCCGTGGAAGGGGAGTGCGATGACGGGATCGCGTGCACTTTCGGCGACCACTGTGACAGCGGCAAATGCGTCGGTGACCTGGTGGGGGGCTGTTGTCTGCTTGATGCTGATTGCGACGACGGCAACGCATGTACCGTCGACATTTGTGACGAAGTGGAGCACACCTGCGGTCATTCCGGAACCGGCCTTGATTGGTTGGAGTGCGAACTGGATGGCGACGGATGCACCCTTGATTATTGTCTGGGCGGAGTATGCCAGGCCGGAGTTGGGGCGGACTGCAGCGCCGGCGTCGCCCCGTGCGAGGTGGGGTCTTGCAAGTCACTCGGTATTCTTGAGTACGAGTGTACTACAATTGCGGCACCGGTCGGCTTCTCGTGTGAGGATGGCCTCTTCTGCACCGATGGCGACCAGTGCGATGGGGACGGTTCATGTCTGGGGGGGGACCCCATCGATTGTGGCTCCCTTGTGGGTCAGTGCAAGCTTGCGGTCTGCGACGAGGACCTGGATGAATGCGTCGTCGCCGGCAACAAGGCTCCGGGGACCCTGTGCAATGCTGACGACTACGGCTGCACCGTGGGCGACAAGTGTTCCGACGGCCAATGTCTGCCCGGCCCCGTCGCCGATTGCTCGGCCGACGACGACGATTGCAAAGCTGGAGTTTGCGAGAGCGACGATCCCCTGACATATAGTTGCGTTCTTGTACCGAAGGACCCGGGAACTCCGTGTGAAGACGGCCTTTATTGCACGGAGGACGACGCTTGCGACGGCAACGGACTGTGCAGCGCAGGTATTCCCAGAGACTGCTCGCAATATGGGTCGGGGTGCATCTCTGCCACCTGCGACGAATTGAGCGAGTCCTGCATTACCGAACCGGCAGAGGATGGCAACAACTGTGATGACGGAGACCTTTGCACGATGGAGGATTCCTGCCTCAACGGGGTTTGCGTTGGCAAGATGGACGGTTGTTTCGAGCGGGTACTCAATACCCTGACCAAACAGGTATCTACGCTCTCCAACAATGGCCACCAGCAGGCAGCCGACCTTGGCTTTGGCGATACGGTCACTGTCTGGCGGTCCGGCAACGCGGCCCTCACCGGTCAGTTTCTGGATGCGGAGATGACCAAGGTGGGCCGGGAGATGGATCTGCTGGCCACCTGGGACCACGACCCGTGGCAATGCGGTCCCACCGTCTTCAAGGCTGATGCTGTGGCATTGGCTACAGGAGAGTGGCTGGTTGTAGCAGGATATTCGTACGGTCAGACCACCGTACTGGGGTGTGGTTGGAATTCGGCCTGTCACTGGGAGGTCTGGACCTCCCTTGTGTACGCCGTGTTCGACAAGTCCGGTGACCAGTTGTCGGAATGGCAGAGTCTAGGGCCGGTGCGCAAGCCACACGACTACTCTTCGGGGATGGAGAGTTGTGACAACTGCAATTGCACGACCCTACCGGTAGCCGACAACGCGTTCGGAGATGTTTCGGCGGTGGCTTTCACCGACGGTTCATTCGGGGTAGTGGCCAGGCTCCCCGGAGGAGATGCTTTCTATAGTTTCATCACCCCGAGCCTGGACCCCGGAGCCACTTTGGGCCTGGAGACCATTATCAGTCCGTCGGCCTGTGTCCTTCCCAATGATACTGTGGCCCTGGTCTACGTGGCGGACGACGAGGGCGAGAGGAATGCCATGCTATCCCTCCGCGGCAAGGATGGCGCTGCGCTCGGCGTTCCTGTTCTTGTTTCGGAAACTGAGTCCGGCAAACATACCCAGCCTCATTGCCAGGCTTTCTCGGACGGCAAGGTGGTGGTCACCTTCAGTACGTGCCACGGAGCGGGCGAATGTGATGCGTTTGTCCAGGTGTTCAAGGCGGACGGCACGCCCCTTGGGGCCACGCTGGCGGCGAATCAGGCAACTGTCGGTGGTCAGGCGACCACCGACAGTCCGCTGACATTCAGCAACGGCGCTTTTGCAGCGGTTTGGCACGACGAGAACGGAGACGGTGCCGGGTGGGGAGTCAAGGCGAGGCTCTTCGCCAAGAGCCTGACGCCCGTTGGTGGCGAATTCCCCATCAACAAAGTCACTGCTGGCAACCAGCACTGGCCCTCGGCCGTGGAATCAAATGACGAGTGGCTGGTGTTGTGGGCCCAGGAGTTGAACGACACCAGTCAGGACATCAGATTCCGAAAGTTCAACAAGGAAGGCAAGCCCGTCGCTGGTGCGGCGGAACGGCGGGCCAATCAGAATACGGAAGGCTCCCAGAGCGCACCTGACGCCGTTGGTCTTGACGGCGGCCGCCTGGCTATTGCCTGGGAAGCGGAAGGGGTGGATGGATCTGACACCGGAGTTGCTCTGCGGCTCTTTGGCTTGGACCTCTCTCCAGAGGGGGCGGAGATCCAGGTCAACCAGTGGGTGCCCCAAATGCAGGAGGCCCCTACCGTGGGATTTGCCGCCGGAGCCAAGACTATTGCCGTTGCCTGGACCTCGTTTGGCCAGGAGGAGGTAGAGGATGTCTATGCCCGTGTCTTCAGCAGCGAGGGCGTTCCTCTTACCAACGAGTTCAGGGTCAACGAAACGACGGCTGACTCTCAGTTCGACCCCGATCTGGGAATGCTGGCCGACGGTCGGATCGTACTGGCGTGGACCAGTTACGGATCCTTGCAGACCGGCAATGACCTGCGTGGACGGGTCTTTGATTCTGATGGGTCGCCCCTTACCGGTGAGTTGCCCCTGAGCGCTACCTCGGAAGGCAACCAGGGGCAGGCATCGTTGGTCGTGGTCGATGGCGCTGATCCGGGGTTCCTGGTGGCCTGGGCCGGCAAGGGCGGAGTCGGAGACGGTATCTACGTCAGCAGATTCGACATGGACGGTCAGCCATCTGTAGCCGGGGACGTCCTCATTGACACCTTCGGCCCTCCGGACCAACCGGCCCTTGCACGCCACGTGGACGGAGCCGTCATGGTGTGCTGGCGCGCTGGAGCCAAGCTGTTGTGCCAACGACTGGACTCCAACGTGACCATGATCGGCCCACAGATCGTAGTTGAAGCGGAAGGTGCGCCGGCGCACCCGGCCCTCACTTTCGCCGGACCCAACAAGATGGTGCTGACCTACGAGTTGTCCGGCCTGGATGCTGGAGGTGTGGCAGTGCGAGGGGTGACAATGAAGCCCACCGGCGAGCAGACGAGATTTCCACGGCTGCTGAACCTGCGCGAGGCAGGCGACCAGAAGACTCCGTTTGCCACGGTGTTGGGGACCGGCAAGGTGGCGGTAGGTTGGAGCGGACCGTTGCCGGAGGAAGACACGAGTGACGACATCTTGTTCAGGGTCTTGAAGTGAACAGAGTCCTATTCGTCGTATCGCCAACCTATCGCACCTGCGTGCCAGCGTCCTACGGTTGCCCCGTCCCTCCGTCCCATGCTCTTGTGTCCTCGGGCTAGTCAGTTGCAGCCGGTCTGGATCTGGGTCTTCTTCACGGCGAATACGTAGCGGCTGCCGGGGTGTTCGGTGAGGCTCCACAGGTTGTCGGTGGCAGGAGCATAGGTCAGGTCTTCGGGGCCGTTGGGCCAGCTTCTCTTTTGCACTGCCTGCCCCGGCTTGCCAATGTAGAGGCCTCGGTCGCCGCCGCTGCACGAGAGGAAGTAGTGGCCCTGCCACGAGAACCCGCCCTGCATATTCTCCACGCCCGGGTAGTGGGCCTCGGTCGCCTGGACGCGCCCGCCGGTAAGGAGCATCTGTCCGGTAGCTTCATCCAGTGGCCAGCGGTGGACGCGCCCGCTGGGGGCACCGGCGGTGTACTCCCCGGCCAGCAGGGAATGGGGTGAGGTCGACCGGTCCAGCGAGACGTAAGAGAAGCGGGCGCAGCATGACTTTGCGCACAGCCGGTAGCGGGTAACCTGGGGAATCACGTAGAGGTAGTTGTGGGCCACGTATCCGGTCTGCTCAGAGACCTTGCCGATGAGGTCCTTGTCGCCACCGGTTTGCACTTTGAGTATGCGGTTCATGTCAAAGACCCGGAACCCCTTGCTCGTGTCCGCGACGTAGAGGTAGTTGGCGTACCAAACGATGCCCCCGGCGTGCACCGGGACAGCCTCGAAGTCGGGGATTCCGTTCTTCATTACCGGCTTGACCAGCAGCACGAGGCGGTAGTGGATGTCGCCCATGGAGGTGACGTCCGCAACTGAGAGCCTCACGCCCTTGTTGGGGCTGCCTGCAGAGTCGTTTTCCGGTTTGTGATACCAGCTGACGATGTTCACTTTGCGTCCGTTCCAGTCCCCTCCATTGGTGGCATCGCCAGAACCGGTGATGCCTTGCGGGTACCAGTAGGTGACGCCCTGGTCTCCGGAGTTCCAGGTGTAGCCGGTGTGAAAGCATTCGGTCCCGGTGACCTTGGAGACCTTGATGGCCGTCCGGTTCAAGTTATCGAGCACGTCGTCCAGGGTCGTTGGGGTGATACTCCAGTGCTGCTCCAATTGATCGAGCACGGATGCGCTGGTCGCCCACTCGTCCTCGTCGTAGAGCCGGAAGCCGCCGGCAGTGGTCGAGACGATCTTCCCGCTTGCGGGGCCCCCATCTCCCCCTTGCTGGCTGCATTCGGGCGGTGCCTTGGGGCAGGCGGGGAAACTCTCGGTTACGCAGGTCCCGGTATCGGGGTCGCAGCCCTCGAGTCCGTTGCAGGGGTCGAGGTCATCACAGATGGGGCACGAGGTGACCTCTGTCGCTGCTGAGTCGGGCGTTCCGGCCTGGTCGTTGCTGGCATCGGCGAGGCTGACGTCGGCGGAATCGATGGCGAGCGTGTCGGACCAGGTATCAGCCGGGGGATCATAGATTTCGACGATGTCCAATGTCGGATCGGCCGTATCCAGGTCCTCTGGCATGTGGTCGGCAGGGGTTGCTTCGGTGGGGAAGCGAGAGTCCACCGGGAAGCGCACCTCGTTGGCTGGCCTGCCATCCCCGCCGGGGAGATCGCCCCGAGCCCCACCGATTTCCTGCAATGTCAGGAGATCCCCCCGGTGTGCGGCCCGGTCCTCGTCTTCCCGCGGGGTAGCGGTCCCGCACGCAACGAGCCAACACCCTGTAGCGAGTAGCATCCAGACTCTGCGCATCAGGCCACCTCCCAATTCGCTGGGTCGCGAGAATAGCAGAATTGTATGGTCAAGAGAAGCGAGCGCGGCGGCCAACTGGGGAATCACAGCAGCGTCTTGGGGGCCGATTTGCATCCTAATAGCGCACCAGGTAACCAGTAGCCTGCCACTGAATCCAGGAGAAGGGGGACGCCATAACGAGTGACCGCCGCATTGCGTCCCGGCTATTGACTCTGCTGCCGTCGAAGTAGGGCCAGCGCCATAACCGTTGTCGGGGCCGGGGTCGAAGGCGGGGTTGACTTCGCCGTCGAGGTCTATGCCGTAAACGTTTGACAGCGCTCGTACTTATCCGGACCCTATGGTGAGTTGGCCATGGAGGAATGTGCGATGCGAAGTGCGGGCTTGATCTGTGTGTCCCTGGTCTTCTTGCTGGGTATTGGCTGCGCCAGGGAGTACCTGGGGTGGGAACAGCTCATCTCGAACCAGACGACCATCGAGAAGGAAGCAGTTATTGAAGATGACAAGATCGAGGATAAGAACCCGGTCTACGTTGCGGGGATGGAGACGGTGGAGCAGTTCGGCAACTGCGCGGTAACAATGAACAAGTCCGGTCAGGTCACCCGGCTGAGCTTGCCCGAGTTAGAGGGCAACGAAGCGGCGCTCAAGGATGCCCTCTTTCGCGGGAGAGCCGAGGCCATGGAGGCACTGGACGGCTATGGTGGTGCCCAACTGATTCCGTCGCTGGAAACCGTTTTTGGGGCGACCAAACCATTCAATGACGGGCTCTACGCAGGCATCGAGATGAGTATGCAGTATGGGGTGGGTGAGTGGGGCGGTAAGCAGTCCTTTCTGGAGGCACTGGATGGTGCCCTGGCCATGCTGCGCAGCGAGTGTGCTGGCGATGCCTGCGATCATATCGATGCCGCCCGGGTGCACGTGCTCAGTGGATTGACTTTGGGCGGGGCCGAGGTAGAGGTGCCCGCTGAGCTGGCCGCGGCCGTGGTCGATACCGTTGCGAACTTCCAGTCCAATCCCCTCTTTGCCCGGCCCATGGGGTTCTACAACTGGTCATCGGACTTGCAGCAGATCTTTATGCAGGACCGTTTCTTCCAGAATTACCTGGAGGATTCGGTGCTGGACCCCGAGGCCGCAGCGACTGGTTTTGGCAAGTTCGTTGCCATCACCGTGGCGCTGCAGAGTGATGTTTCCCTGGCCAGTGGCTACAGTTACATCATGGGGCTCTACGAGGTGTTGACCAATCCCTATGCCCACTTCTCCCCCCGAGGCCTGATGAGTTATGTCGAGGGAGTTGCCTCGCTAGACGAAGTGGACTCCATCGGGAGCGCGTTCGCAGCCGACAACCCGGAGCTGGGTACACCCTGCGGGCCCCGGTTTGCGCTCTTCCCGTCATCGAAGACCAAAGAGACCGTCATGTACGAGGAGCTCTACTGCAATTCCTCGCCGCCGTCTGATGTCACCATCATCGACGTCTTCATCAACCAGATTCGCAGCGGAGAAATCGACCTGGCGCCCGATGCCGACAGTGGCTGGTACGACTACCAGACCTACGCACTGGAGACGCTGTTGGTGCCGGAGAACGGTCCCGAATCTGACCACCTGATGCTCACCGCGGCATACAAGAAGAAACTGATCGATACGTTCAAGTCGATTCTTACGCAGAATCGGGAGACCCACATTAAACAGGCTGATATCGCAATCGGCATGGGAGCTGCTGCCCCCATGATTACGGAGCAGGTCGACGTGTACCCCCGGTTTGTCAGTGAGCCATTCCCAACATTCTATCTGCGTACGGCCCGGGCCTACCGCTTCCTCGCGGCAGCATTGGAGGAGCGGCTGAGAGCAGATTTCCTCTCCCTGACGGGACGCTATCGCGCCGACGGATCCATGGACGACGTGCCGCTACTGGATGCGCTCCAGGCGAAGGCTCGTCTGCTCTACGGGCTCTACCTGCTAAGTGCCGATGCGTTGGGGATGGAGCGTGAGTTGCTGGAGGATGAACTGCTGGCATATCCGGAGGCCGACAGTATTGCCGAGGCCAATGGCTGGCTTACTGCGTGGCGTACGGACGAGGATATGCTCATGGACCCGCGGGTGATTGTACCAGTGGCTCTCGACGGTGCCTCGGGGAAGGCGATCTACTGGGCCGTGATTGGTGTCCGTGTGCTCAAGGCTCAGGCCGATTTCCATGAGGGTTATGAACCGGAGATCATTGCGCTGGCTCCCACTGGCGGTGATGTGAGCAAATGCGAGTTTCGCTCATATGTTGAGAAGCACTACTGGTTGCTCACCGAGAAACAGGTTGAAGTGCGTATTCCCGCCGGAGTGAATCCGCCCAGCCGGGAAGAATTGCGCACTCTGTGTGACGACAGCGAGACCGAAGAAGCTATCGTGGAGGCGTTGCAGGCATGGCAAGGATAGGGATTATTGCAGTGATGGCAGCGCTTCTTGGTGGATGCGGCCTGGGAGTCCTGCAGACCGCCCGGCCAGTGGCCCGTGGCGTGGTTGAGGCCACGGCGGGGACAGGAGTAATGGCCAACGACGTGATCAAGGCGCGCAACAATCAGGACTACGGCTGGTCTTTCGTAGAGATTGGCACCCGCATGGGACTCACCGACAATCTTGATATCGGCGGCAAGCTCCAGTTCTTTCCCGGAGGTCTCCTGGACCTGCGTTACAACTTCTTGGACAAGAGGAGCCCTTTGGCGCTGAGCATGCGGGGGGGCTTTGGCGGGTCAGCGGGGAGCAACGGGATGGCCATTCATGTGCCGCTTGCGCTGGGCATCAGCTACGATTGGCCACGAGTGACTCCGTACGCTCATCTGACCTGGTCACATTTCTGGTTCTGGGGTGGTGAGCCGGACGATGCCGAGACTGTGGACTATGTCGAGGCGAAAGGTCATGGCGACGGCGTCTTGCGCTCCACTGCCGGCGTTCGCTTCAACCTCGGTGGCCCGGTGCTGCTCTATCTCGAATACAACTACTGGTTGCCCCTGCTCAATGATGAGGGCGACTTCTACAAGTTCGATGACACCCACGTTGTTCTTCTTGGCCTGGGCTTCGTAAGCGGTGACCCGATTTTCTGAGATACTATGGCGCTCAGTACAGGAGGCTGTTCGCGCACGCAAAGCGCGCTTCCCGCGCGCCAGCGTCCTACGGACGCCCCGTCCCCCTGTTTCTAGTACGCCACAATCTCTTCTGCCATCAGCAGTGGTGCGGCCCCGGGCATGTCTTTGTTGTGCAGCCAGAGTTGCCAGATGGTATCGCCCCAGGTTTTGAGCGGGGCAAGGAAGGGATCGAGTTGCGCGACGTAGGCCTGGTCGGCGCCGCTGGGTGTAGGTGAAGCGAGGGTGGAGGCTGTTCCGTTGATCTCGTCACGCAGAAACTCGACGTACTCCCTGCTGGTGGTTTGGTAGTAGAGGCGAATTTCGAGGAGCGAACCGTTGGTCGGCAGTTCGATCTGAACCAGGTCGTAGCCACCTGCATACTCCTCGGCGGTGAAATAATCTGGCTCGGCCTTGCCCTCCCAGTGGGGAATGGCTTTGCGGACTTCAGCCTGGACAATGTCGAAACCAGCCGGCGGGATACGATTGTCCTTCCAGACGCTCGTGCCCAGCACGAAATGGAAGGTCTCGTCTTCCTGGGTCAGGGCGCTGGAGTGGTGCATCTCGTAGACCAGCTCGGGATGGTAGCTCTCGTTGGGTCCGAGATCTGGCGAATCCTGCGAGACCTCGTGGGGCAGCCCCTTGAGGGTGCCGACAGCGGCGGCGTAGGGATTGATTTCGTGGAGCAGCTCCTCGCCGGCAAACAGCTTGATGTTGAGGAACATGCGCCGCCCCTCGGCAAATCCGGTAATCAGCTTATGGCCGGTATGATTGACGACCTTGAAGGTGGTGTCGCCAGAGTCGGGTGCGTAGGAGGCCTCTTCGATGGTCGCGGCCTGTTCCAGGAAAGCCTGGGCACGGGCGGCTGCAGCCAGGAGCAACTTGCCTTCGATGGCCACGCCGGCTTTGAGGTCCAGCATCAGGACTTCGGGCCCCTTCCCCAACAGATCAGCATTGGTCTGGTCGAAGTTTGTGGAGGCTGGGTCGGTGCTGGCCAGGATAGTAGGGACGAGAACGTTGCCCCCCACCATGTCGTGGCCTGGCATGCCGCTGCCCGGATGCTCAGTGCTTTCGTCGGGTCTCAGCACTGCCTCGGGGAGGATCGCCCCTTTGCCGCTGAGGTCGGCCATGTGGCAGTCCTGGCACCGTCCGATCTTGTTGCCGGGCAGGGACGTGGTGAAGGTGTCGGGAGCAAAGGCACCGCTGCCGGCCGCGCCGCCGTTCTGCCCGAACTTCGAGAGCATGAACTCGCTGAAAGTGCGCTCCACCGGTTCGTATGCGTATGCCGGTTCTGCTTCACTGACGAGGACGGTTTCGCCATCCTCCGGCAAGGTTTCGGCCTGGGCGAGGTTCGCTAGGACCGGATTTGAGACATCGTGGCAGGAACCACACATGTACCGGCTCTTGTGAAAGCGGCTGTATTGGACCGGATGGGTAGCGTTGGCATCGGCGAATGACCCTCGCTTGGCACCATTTTGAGCGATGAAATACTGGCCACCGCCAGCCTCATTCCAGCCGGCTTCGACGGGGCGGTGGTCTGCGCCAAATGCGGCTTCACCGTTGAAGAGCTTGATGCCATCGGCCTCGACCTTGTCGGCATCGAGAGTGCTCTCAGCCGCCGCCTGGCTGGGCGTCTCGGAGGTGTTGGTCTCGTCCCAGATGTTCAGCCAGTCGTTGCCTTCTCGCTCCCCCTCGTAGGTGGCCACGAAGTGTGGATCAAACTGGCGGTGACAGGTGTCGCAGCTCACGCCATCCGTATCTCCGAGTTTCATGGCCGTACCGTTGGTGGGCTCGGAACGCCCAGCTACCCAGCCACCCGGGAAGTGGCACCTGAGGCAGAGGTCGCCGGCGTTGTAGTTGCCCAACACCCACCTGGAATCCTGCAGGGCCACGGTCATGGAGGCCAGGAAGATGGGGTCTCGGGAGGCCTGGGCCATCATGCTTCCGGCCCAGCGGCTACCGACCTCTACGCCATCATTGGCGAACTTGCCGTGGCAAAGGAGGCAGTTGGCCGACTCCTCCAATTCCAGGCCATCGGTATGCTGGGTACCGGGCATCCGCACCAGGGGGTCGTCGTCGAGGGGAATGGGATTGGGAAGCTGCGGGTCAAAGGGGGCGAGGTCCTGGGATGTTGAGTCGTCGTTGCTGGCATCGAGCAGCTCTGTGGTGGCGGTATCGCCAGGATCAGTTGTTGCGGTGTCAGGCAAGTCCGCTGGGTGTGCGTCCTCAATCTCAACAGTGTCGAAGGGGGCCGGGACGTCAGTAGCATCCGGCAACACGATCAGGTCGACGACCGAATCGTCGCCACCAGTATCGGTGCGGACAAACGGGACATCGTCATTGGCATCCTTGGTCCCGGCAAGGTCAATCGCGTCGGGTGATTTGGACGAAGAGCTTGAGCAGCCAGTCAGAGCGACAACGAGTATGACAGATACGAAGCGATTCACATCTTCCTCCTCTTGCAAAAAACATCCGATTTGATGCTATGGCAGCCAATGACGGTTTTCAACCGTGAATGACGGAGCACCGCATCCGGCACAGGCGCTCTCGGCCCGGAGGCTGTAAGGTACACCTGATCTGTGTCATGTTTCTAGAACCCGCCGCAGGAGCCTTGCGATGGACGGCAAGAGAAGCAATCCAGCAATAATCAACGAAATCTTCCCTGTCATGTCACCACCTCCGTCGGGCTTTTGCCCCCCCAATGTCTATGTTCTGATCCTTAACATAGTGCGAGCATATCGGATTGGTTGGCGAGAGCGCAAGAGGGTCTTGGGTACGACCTTGGAAGCAGGTACGGCTGCGGGGCTACTGGAGCTCCGGAGACAACGTGAAATCAAGTGCCCCTATCTGCTTCTTGACACCGTTGATGGTCTCTTCGTGCAATTCGATAATGCGGTCGGAGTCGTCGGAATGGCAAGTTGGGGGTCCGCAGGAGTCATTGGGCCACAAGTAGGGGTCTCCGGCGAAGTAGATCTGGGTCGTCAGCGTACCGAATCCGGGTCCGGACACTTTCGCATGCACGTGTCGAGGGCGCCCCTCGTAGAACCCTGGAAGCACCGTTTCAAAGGAGTAGTTCCCCGCCTCATCTGCGGTGACCTTTCCCCTCAGTCTGAAGCCCTCTTCTGCTGTGGGATAGAGCCCCTGCGCATCAGTCTGCCAGATGTCCACGACGGCCCCGGCGATGCCCGTACAGGTGGTGTCACCGACGTGGCCGGCGAGGACAATTCGTGGGCCTGGCTCGTCAGGGTCTGCGATGGGATTCTTGAAGGGAGCCCCGGCAAGGTAATATGGTCCCTGGGCGTCAGATTGCGTGGGAATACAGGTCATCGGTTCCAGGTCGGTCCCGGACGCGTCCATGACGTCTTCGGGCTGTAGCGGAACGTCAGATGACCCATCCTCTGTCGTCTGATCGGGCGACTCCGTCTGCAGCTCTTCCTGCGCCGAGTCACCTCCTGTGTCATCTGTGATGTCGGCTGTGGTCTCGATTTCGAGCGGTTCATCCGCGCTGTCCGAAGCAACGTCGGCTGTGCTCAAGTCAAATGGTGAAGGGCCATCTCCGCTTGAGCAACTCACTGCAGAACATGCTAGAGCTATGGTTGCGAGTGCCCCCAGGAAGACCGTCCCAAATCCGGTTGTTCTCATGCGTGGCCTCCTCGTTGAAGCGTTTGCCAATGGAGAATATAGGCCTTCGAGTTCAACAAGACCAATTGGGGCCCGGGAGGCCGAAGCAAAGCAACGAGCAGGCGGTAGGGATATCTGGCGCCGGTAACCTCTGGGCACTCTGGTGGCTCTATTGTTGTAGGTAACGGAGGTACTTGCCATGCAGATTCGACATGTGAAGGGATACAAGTTCGAAATCGAGCACCGCGGAATCAAGGTGATAACGGACCAGCCTCGCCCCGTTGGGAACAACGAGGGATTGGCTCCGGTGGATTTCATGGCGGCATCGTTGGGCTCTTGCGTCGGAGTCTTCGTTGCCGACTACATGCAGCGCAACGAGCTTGTTACTGACGGCCTGGTGGTGGACGTGGACTGGGCGCAGGCGCAAAACCCGCACCGCATCGGCAGTTTTGACGTGCGGGTGAACCTGCCGGTACCGCTCACGGAGCGCCAACGGGCGAGTCTCTCCCGGATTATCAAGGCCTGCACGGTGCACAATACTCTAACCCACCCGCCGGAGCTGAAGTTCGATCTGGTGGAGCCCTAGTCAGGTCGTCCCTACTGTTGGTTGCCCAATCCTTCCAGCACCTTCTTGACCTCGTCGGCCCTCGGGTCTCCCGGGAATAGCTCGAGGAATCTCTGCAGTGGTTGTTCAGCTCCACCGAGTCGGGAGATCAACAGCAATCTGCCGGCCTTGTACAGGGCATCGGCACTGTCTTTGCCGATATCCTGGGCGCTCGTGATGAGTGCCTGGATGATCTGGGCTGACTCACCGGTGACCACCGGCCCGGTGCCTGTATCGTTGCCCTTCTCTGTCATTACCAACTCTGCCAGCGTAAGTCGGGAGGCCCAGTCCTTCGAGTCGTTGTCCACTACCAACGCCAGCGATTTCTGGGCTTCCTTGATGACCATTGACAGTTCGACCAACAGCAGCATGCCCTCTTCGCTCCTGGGGTCTTCCTGGCGAGCCCGAGTCAGCAGCAGTTGCAGGTACACTTGATTCAGGTTTGCTGCCAAACGGTGAATTTCGAGGTTGCGACCAGTCTTGCTTCCCAATTTGGCAGCGACCTCGTAGTAGAGCCACTCCAGACGAGTCCCGGAATCGGCGATTGTTTTGGCCTGGTGAATGGCGTCGCCATACGCAGAGGTTTCGCCTTTCTGCTGAGATAGTTGCGCCACAAATGATGCCACCTTGGTCTGCACAACGTATCCCGCGACGGCATACCCGACGGCCTCGTCAAGTCCGCCGATAATGCTCCGAGACTCCTTCTCCAGAACCCAGCCGGTATCTTTGGGGATGACTTTCTCCAGACCGTTGAGGACGCTCTGGAGGGAACTGAGGAGTTGGGCTTCCATGCCCCCCAGGGTAGCGAGTGAGCGCGCCTCGCCCAAGAGCATGCGGACGAGCCGATCGTCTTGTTCAGCTTCCGAAAAAATCGAGGTCAGGTCCCTGCCTTTCTCGATGAGGTAGTGAAATCCGGCGTAGTAGTAGCAGTAGGCTTTGAAATGCTCCCGCTCTTTCTCATGGGCCGCCGCAGCGTCCGGGAAGACCTCGTCAAAGGCGTCGGCATCACGAGGTGTTTCGTGAAGTCCTGCCCGCTGGCAACTCTCCTCGGCCATCTTCCAGGAGCGGTGGCAGGCGCGCCAGAGGAGTGCCGCCCAGACTCCATCTGAATCATTGCCCGTGGGGTGAGCGAGGAGGGCCTTGAAGGCGGCGTGAAAGAGGAGAGCGGCCGCTTTGTACTCCTTCTTCTCGTAGGCTTCTATTGCTCTCTGGGCAGCGCCCTTATGCCCGTTGAACGCCGGGTCGTCGGCGAGCAGATAGTGGAAGTCCTTGAGCCCGTCGAGCCACCGGTCAACCAGAAGATCCGTGCCGTAGGCCTGTAGCAGCTCTATGAGATTCGTCGGGCGCTTCGTTGCCTCTTCCTGCGCCAGGCCAGTTGTCGGCCATGTCACTGCTACCAGCGTCGCGACGAGCAATGAGTATGCTGCGAGGGCAGTTAGTCTCTTCCTCATCTTCATGTCTTCCTCTCAACCCGTTTCGCCTAGCCTACTTTGGTGCCCGGGCGATGGTCAAGGGCGCTCTTGTCTGGTCGCACGGGAGTCTCCTAACTGTCATATATATAAAGAGAATTTGGCGGCGCGTCCGCAATGATCGTCCGCAACGAGCCCGTCGGGGGGAGCCCCCCCGATGGGACGAGAGGTCCGGAGCAAGGGACTGGTGAGGCGGCAAGCGCAAGGCAGGTCGTGCGTAGAGATCCTTCACTGTGTTCAGGAAGACACTCCGGGAAGGGCACAGCGCAGAAGCCTGGATTTCCCGAGGGCAGGTTGCATCGGTTGGGCGTGTAGAGTACAATTGCCTGTTGTCGAATAGCCGGGGAGTATGAATGAACAGAGTTGGCAGATTGCTGCCCGTTCTGCTGGCGCCAGTGTTTCTGGCCGGTTCCTGCCTGCGCATTCTCCCGGCAAACCAGACAGGGGATTCTGTTGCAAGTGAGAGTCCTGACGGATGGGAGGCGGAGTATCTCGACCAGTTGGTGGAGGAGCTGCCGACGGGCAGTTCCGACGCGGGTGGTGCGGCAGACTCCGGGCCCGCACCGGTGTTTGAGAATGGCTGCGTTGATACGGACGATGCCAACAACTACCTCCAGGCCGGGTATGTGGTCTATACCGACGAGAACGGGCTGCTCGTTTTGCTCTATGACGAATGCAAGATAACTGGTCCAAATGGGATGTTGAAGGAGGTGACGTGCGTGGGGTACCACGGACCGGAGACCGAACCTTCGGAGTTGGAGCCGGTTTACATCAAGTGCAACTGCGAGATGGGCGAGTGCGTGGAAGACAGCGTGGTGTTGTGCACCGAACCTGAGGCCGAGGCTCCGCACCCTGGCGGGAGCGTGTGGACGAACGAAGATGGCAAGACTCACATCTCCGTCTGCAAGGATGCCTACACGGTTGACTACTACTACTGCAACGAGGACGGCACCTTTCATTCCGATGCCAGTGTATGTGACCCAGAGGTTCTGTGTGGTGATGGAATGTGTGGGGGATTTATCTGCACCGATACCGAGCCTCCCGCTGAGCGGAATGATGAGGTCGCTGGCAAGATCTTCCTGTACAGTCCAACCACCGGGGAAACCTGGTTGATCACAGATGGGTGCAGCTATGACCATGTGCAGGTCAATTCCTTCGTCTGTCCCTTGCACACGGGCACGACCCTGCCCCCACTCAAGGAGACCGTGAAGCTCAATCCTACTCTTGTTCCCTGCGACGAAGGCGATGAGTGTGAGTTCGGGGTCTGTGAGGAGTCCGAAGGGCCTGGCCCCGATGTGGAAGCCAAGACTTGCAAAGACAGTGATCCCGCTGACAACATCTATCTCTCGGGTCAGCTGATATTTACTCCGGAAGGTGGCCCGCCCCAATACTATCCCGACAAATGTTCATGGTTCTATGCCGAGAACATGGCGAACCCTGGCGAACTGCTCATCGAGAAGAAGGTCCTGCAATACCGGTGCATCTCGAATGGCGAAGCGATGACTTCGGAGCTGTACGACTGTTTCGAGGACGAAGCCTGCATTGATGGGGCCTGCGTGAAGGACTCGACTGTCCAGGATACGTGCAAGTTCGGTTGTTTCGATACTGACGGCGGCAAGAATGTTCTCGTCGGGGGGGCCGTCTACGCTACCAGTGACGTGTGCGGCAATACCAGTAACCTTCATGACGATTGCACCGACGATCCCAAGGTGGTGAAAGAGCGCTTTTGCGATGGCGAGTCCTTGAGCAAGGTGATCATCCCATGCCCTGCTGGCTACTTCTGCCGTGACTCCTTTGAGGCGGCTCGCTGTGTCGCCTGCCAGGATAGCGACAAGTCGGACGATCCGACAGTCCAGGGAGTGGTTGACGATATCGACGGGGTCCACGTCACCGACTTCTGCAACAGCGCCGGGCAGTTGAAGCAGGCTCAGTGCAGTCCTGCAGACGGCCTGGCCATCTGGGCTGACCCCGAAGACTGTCCACTGGGGAGCAGTTGCTTTGAGGGAAGATGCAATTGATTTCCGGTGCCAGATTCGGGCCATTCTGTGCGGTCTTGATGCTATCTGTTCCACTGTTGGCTGGCGAATCCGGGTTGCCGGACTATGGGGCTGCGGCGGGCAGTTGTCCTGCCGCAGCGAAGACGTGCCTGGGCATTCACCTGTACGTTGCTGTGAAGGACGGTGTACCGGTGGTGGAAAGTGATTGGATTGCCAGTCAGGTGAGCAATGCCAACCGGCTCTTTGCCCCCCTTGAGGTCGCTTTTGAAGTGGTTGCTGCAGAGGTGTTGCCTACCGATTGCCTACGGGTCGCGGATCGCGCGGCGCGGGATGGTCTGGGACGGACCCGCTGGTCAAAGAACGCCATCCACGTTTTTGTCACCGGGCGGCTCGACAATGTGGACGAGCCTGGCGAGATCTACGGGGTGCACTGGCGGGACCGCCAGCAGACGAGTCACCGGTGGATCATCCTCTCGGCCATCGCTTGGCCCCATACTCTGGTTCACGAGTTAGGTCATTACTTCGGCCTGCCCCACAGCGAGGATGCCGTCAGCATCATGACCAAGGGGGCACCAGTCCCCGTCCCTGCGAGGGAACGCATCTTCACAGAGGCGCAGCAGCGGAAGATGCGGCGTCGGCTCAAGCGACTGCTGGATTCACGCATGCTGCGGCCGCTCCCGCGACCATAGGATTCAGCGACCTCTCAATCCTGTTTCATGACGGCACTGCAGTTTTCTAAGTGTCAGATATCAGAAGAAAATCTGGCGGCGCGTCCGCTGTTTTGGGCTTTTTCGCAGTTGCATTGCTGGGTGGTGTTTGTGGGGGGGGAGTTAGGGCGTTGCCTGCCGCGATCTCTGTGTTACTATGCTCCTGGATGTTCCAATACTAAGGGTTGGTGCTTTTGTTTTGTAGCTGGCAGAAACCTGGGTCAATTTGAGTCCGGCGATTTGCCAGGAAGGTTTTCCGAGAGTGGGGGGAAAGGGCCATGACTGGGATTCTGCAGAATCTGTCTTTGCTGGATGAACTGGAGCAGGCCCTGCTCGCGGTCGACCGGGTGTCTGTACAGGGGTTGATCGTGAGGGGTGGACAGGAGCTTTCCCTTGAGAATGTGGAGGCCCTGCTGGTTCCTGTCCTCGAGCGTATCGGGGAGGGCTGGGAGACGGGCCGGGTGTCGCTAGCCCAGGTCTACATGAGCGGTCGTCTCTGCGAGGAGATCCTGAATGGACTACCCGGTCCTGCTGCTGAGACTGCAGGTGGAGCTTCAATGCCGCAGATCGCAGTTGCGGTATTCGAGGATTCGCACCTGTTGGGGCAGCGTATTGTCTGTTCCGCGTTGCGAGTTGCCGGTTTCGCAGTCAGTTGTTATGGCTCTGTGTCGCTGGAGACATTGGTCAAGCGGGTCTGTGAGGAGCAGATTAAGGTGCTCCTCATCTCGGTGCTCATGCTGCCCTCAGCCATCCGGGTCAAGCAGGTCATTGCTCGCTTACGTGAAGAGAGCCCGGATACTGCGGTGGTTGTGGGGGGCGCTCCATTTCGCATCGACGACCAGCTTTGGCGGGAAGTTGGTGCCGATGCCTGCGGAGTAGCTGCGAGTGATGCAGTTCATATCGTGCGCCAGATGTTAGATGAGGCTTTTGTGCGGCCTCCCGTGATCCCCCAAGAGGCGTGATGGTTCGGCGACTGCAGATCATCGTCTGTCACCACTATCTCAGGGAGGTGCGTGAGGTCCTTGAGGCAGAGGGTTACGACAATGTCGGGGTAGGCAGCTATCGTGCGGGTTGCACCCAGTCCAACGCTACCCTGACCCCGGAAGAACTTGAGGCTCTGCGAGGCTTCTCCCGCCGACCGGAGGACGAAGACCTCATTGTCCTGGGATTCTGTTGTGTCAGCAGGACCGGTGATGTACTCGATGCTCTTTCTCCCACCGCCGTCCATGCAGTCGATTCCTGCTTTTCGCTCTTCGCCAACTCGAAATGGGTGCGGCAACTCCAGGCAGAAGGGGCCTATCTGCTTACGCCCGGTTGGCTCGACCAATGGCGCCAGCGCATCGACGGATGGGGCTTTGACCAGCAACACGCCCAGGAGTTCTTTCGCGAGAGTATCTCCCGCATTGTCCTCTTGGAGACTGGCGTTGCGCGCCCGAGCGGTGGCGAGTTCAAGGAGTTTTGCGAGTACCTCGGGTTGCCAGGGGAGACTCATGATGTTGGCCTGGAGGTAATGCGTCTGCACGTGGAGAAGGCCATTCTTGAGTGGCGGCTCAACTGCCATGCCGCGGATTTTCGGGCGGCGAGTAGCCGTAGCGATTCTCTGGTTGCCCAGCAGGCGATGACCTTCGATCTCCTCGCCGAACTCACCCGCACCATGGGTGAGGATGAGGCCGTGGAAAAGGTCCTTGAGATTTTCTCGATGTTGACTGGAGCTGGTTGTGTCGATTATGTGCCCGTTGACGGTGGGGGGTATGGTGAGATTCGTTCCACTCGCTCGGTCCCCGTCCGCTACGACGAGGTGTCGGGGTGCCTTCGGGCGCTACGGCCTGGCGATGCCTATGCGATGTTGTCGGGCGGCTTTGCCGTCAGGGTTTCTTTTCGTGAGGCGGATCTGGGGGTTCTGCTGGTGCGCGAACTCCCCATCTCGGATCGTGTTGGCGATTACCTTAATCTTGCGCTTGCCATCGTTAATCTCTGCGGTCTAGCCATCTCCAATGCCCGGACCGAAACCGCGCGCCGACGGGCTGAGCGGGAGTTGGTTGAGAAGGTACAGGAGCTAGAGCGGTCTAACGCCGATCTGACGCAGTTTGCCCACACGGTTTCGCATGACCTTCAGGGGCCGCTCAGCACCGTCAGTGGATTCCTGGGCTTGCTGGTTCGCAAGTACGGGGACCAACTTGACGAGGGTGCGCACAAATACATCCGGCATGCCGTTGATGGAACGACTCACATGAACCGCTTCATCCTCGATCTGCTCGAGTACTCTCGTGCCGGCACCCGGGCTGCGACCCTCCTGCCAGTGGATCTGCGCGAGGTCGTTGAGCAGGTCAGGCTAAGTCTCCACGCGAACATTGATGAGGCGGGCGCCACCGTCGAGCTTTCGCCGGCGTTGCCCTCGGTGCTGGGGCACAATGGGCTGCTCGGTCAGCTCTTCCAGAATCTCATTGCCAATGCCATCAAGTTCAGGAGCGAATTACCTTCTGTTGTCCGAATTGGGGCTGAGAGAGTCGGAGATTTCTGGCAGATTTCGGTGGAGGACAACTGCATCGGTTTTGACATGCGGGACAGTGAACGGGTCTTCCGGATCTTCCAGCGTGTCTGCAATCCTCGGGAGTTTGAGGGAACGGGAATCGGTCTGGCCGTCTGCCAGCGCGTTGTGGAGCGTCACGGCGGCAAGATCTGGGCCGAATCAAAGCCGGGCAAGGGGTCGACCTTTCATTTCACGCTGATGCCCGCTACTGCTTTGAAGCAACTGTAGGCGGGGACTCTACTCTGGACAGGCCGGGCAGTGGTCGGCATCGGGTGCGCCAGCGGCCTGTGCGGTGTTGCCGTAGGCCCCCATGTTCACCTGGCAGCCGTTGGGAAAAGGCTCGTTGTTGCAGTCGGACGAACCAAGTCCGTGGTCGATGGCGGGCGATGTCGGGGAGAGGGTGACGATGTATTCCTCAGGATTGAGGAAGAGCGGGTCGAGGTCGATGCAGCCCGAGGAGACGGTGGCGTTTTGTGCCTGGCCCGCGGCACATTCGTAAATGTCTGAGTATGAGGCCACGAGCAGCCCATTGTTGCCAGTTTTACCTGCGAGGCCGAAGCCTGCCATGGTCGAGATGATGGAGTTGACTACCTGTACTGGGGTTTTTTGGAGCGCCCCGATGACGACGCCGTGCCCGACTCCACATTCGCTGGCGGGTGCGTGGCAGGTGAAATGTTTGACTGCCAACCCGGTGGTCTGATCGATATAGAGGCAATAGGCGGGCTCGTCGCACCCGTAGTTTGACTGGCCCGCCTGGGGCTGCTGGGCGACGTTGTTCGCGAAGGTGACTCCGGAAGAATTCCAGAGGCCGTAGGAAACGCCTCGGCAGCCGTGACCCCAGGCGGCATCGAGGGGGTCGTAGGCGCAAATTCCGCCCTTTGTACTGTGCACCGAATTGAGGGTCACCTGACACGACTGGCAGCCATTGAGTTCAACGCCGACAGAGTCACCACCCGCTGCACCGATGCCGTTGGAATAGGTTTGCACTCCGCCCCTACCGCCCATGATCCCGGCGACCGAATTGCCGCGCAGTTCGCAACCGGTGCAGTTCTTAAGATAGATGCCGCGGCCTGGCTCTCCGGGAGTGGCCCCCCATTTGCCGTCAAGTCCATAGAGCATGTACCCTGCTTCTGCCTCAAATCCGGCCAGACTGTTATCGGCGATGGTGACGTTCTCAGATTCGAGGACAACGATCTTGCCAAGGTTCGTGGGGTTCACGTTATGTTCCATGGAGAGTCCGGCGACCTCGATTCCCGCTGCGCCGTGAAGATAGACTATGGGGTCTCCAGCCAGCGAGTTGTTCAGAGCCACATTGTTGGGCAGGGAGCTGTCGTCCAGATAGATGCCGAAGGCCTGCTGTGGGATTCCCTGGTGGCTCGGGGCCGCGTTTGGCAGCCCGCCGATCAGGTTTGACAGCAGATTGGCTTCCAGGTGGTTGGAGTGCGACGTTTCCCCAAGGTTGATCCCGGCCGCCCGCCCTCCAGTGTTGGCGGTGGAGCAGTAGTCCTTGCCCCCAGGTCCGCTAGTGCCGCCAGTAACAGTTTCGATGGTGTTGCCCTTGATCAGGTTTTCGCTGGAGTGTTCAAGCCAGATCCCGGCACCGATTCCGCCCGGGGGGGCCCTGGTGCAGCCAGAGCTGCCCGACCCGTTATTGGCGCCACCCAGTCCTCCGGTGATGTCACCCAGGGAGTTACCAGCGACCACGGCTTCGTCAGACCACCGCAAGCGAATACCGGCTCCCAGGCCACCGACATTGGGGGTCGCCGGGGCGGTTACATAGGCCCCTTGGCCACCGGTTACATTCTTGATGGAGCAGTTGGAGATGGTCACTGCCTCTGTGTATTCGAGGAAGATACCGGCTCCGTCGAGGCTGGCTCCCGTCGGCCCGGTCTGTCCGTTGAAGATTGCATCGGAGACGGAGCCCCCAACCAGTCTGTTTTGCGCCTCTCCCACGAACTGAACGCCGTACCGCCCACCGCTGAAGGTCGCAGACAGCACCGCGACATCATGGGCGGTGACGAGGATTCCAGTTTCGCCATTGGCCGTGGCGATGTTGACGAGGTCGGGACTCTCCCCTTGTAGTACCAGGCCGACCTTATCTACGACGACGCCACCGGCGTAGAATCCTGAATTGATGTGGATCATATCGCTTGGCAGTGCGGCATCCACGGCCTCCTGGATGGTGGCGAAGGGATGGGCGACGGAGCCGTCGGCCTCGGGGCCGCCGCTGAGTGCGTCTACCCATAGCTCGCCCACGTAGAATGGTTCGTATTCGCAGCCGTCGGCGGAATCGCCGTTCAAGTCCACCAGCCCCAGGGGGCAGGCGGTGACAAGACACTGGCCGTTCTGGCAGGCGATGGCGCTGGCATTTCCCGGTTCGCAAACGGTACCGCAGGCGCCGCAGTTATTGAGGTCGGTCCAGAGGTCGAAGCCTTCGTCAACCTCGCCGTTGCAGTCGTCGTCGATGCCGTTGCAGATCTCTTGCCCGCCGATGGTGCATTCGCAACCGTTGGCCGGGTTGCCATCCATGTTTTGGGTGCCGGGGGCGCACCCCACAAAGCTACATTTCTTGTCAAGGCAGATCCCGACCTTGGAGGGGTTGACGGTGGCGCAGATGATGCCGCATTCGCCGCAGTTAGTCGGGTCTGTAACGGAGTTGCTCTCGCAGCCGGTGGCTTCATTGTTGTCGCAGTTGAAGAAGGCTGGCTTGCAGGCCGAGATGGAGCAGAGTCCGTTCTGGCATTGCGGGAAGGCGTTGGGAAAGGTGCAGAGGTGTGAACATTCACCGCAGTTGGCGATGTCATGCCAGAGTTCCACTTCGCAACCGGTATCTACCTTATTGTCGCAGTCGGCGTAGAGCAGTTCATCGACGCAACTGACCAGAGTGCAATCCCCCGACAGGCATTTGGCGACCGCATTATCGAGTTGACAGTCGGTGCCGTCCGGTTCGACGTCTGGTTGGCACCCGTCGGGTTCCGAGCAGAGGGCGGCAATGCATTGCCCGCCAATGCCCAGCAGTTGGGCGCAGTCTTCGTCGCTGGTCTCAAGGCCGCCGGTGCAGGCCCCGAGGATGGTGCATGCGGTATCGGTGGTGCATGCGAGCCCATCGTCGCAGGGCTCGCCGTCGGGGAGCAACTTGGCGTAGCAGTGGCCGGGCTCGGGGGCGCTGTTGGGGTCGCAATGGGCTGTAGTGCAAGAGGTCAGTTGTAATTCTGCCGCACAGTCTTTGGGTTGGCCCTGGCAGCTACCCACAGCGCAGGCGTCGGCGACGGTGCAGGCGTTGCCGTCGTCACACTCCAGGTTGTCGGGTTTTGGCCAGACGTTGCATTGCTCAGCGAGGGGGTCGCAGTAGTAGTTCTGGCACTGGGTGGCTCCGCAGTCGGTGGCCGCCCCCACACAGGTTCCGGTGGAGCAGGCGTCATCGAGGGTACACCAATTGCCGTCATCACAGCCCATGCCGTCGTTGGTGGGGGACCATGACTCCTGATTCACTCCTGCCGAGCAGGAAGTGCAGACGTTGTCGGGATTGAGGGCACCGTCGACGAAGCACTGGCCGCCGATGAGGCAATTGGCCAGGCCGAGGGGGTGGTTGCATACGCCGCCCAGGCAGACATCCTGGGTACATTCATCCCCGTCGCTGTCACAGGGAGTCTGGTCTGCGGCCGGCGGGTGGTCGCAGGCCAGGTCACCGACGCAGACGTCGTCCGTGCAGGGATCACCGTCGTCGCAGAGCAGGCACGTTGCAACACACGCCCCGGCGGTGCAGGCGGAGGAGACGGTGCACTCCGATTGGTCGTCACAGGGCATACCCTCGTTGATGGCCGACCACATCCCGCTATCAAGATAGGGGATACAGGAGAGGCAGGTGGCATCGGGTCCGCTAGGGTTCTTCCCCTGCATTACGCAGTTGCCATCGATAATGCACCACTCCGGTTTCCGCACGAATTGGCAGAGCCCGGTTTCGGGGTTGCAGAGGTCGTCTGTGCAGTCCAATTCATCGGTGCATACCAGAGCATTCCCGGTGCACTCCCCGTCGACACAGGTGTCGTCTATGGTGCACATATTGCTGTCATCGCAATCTGCTCCCTCGGCGGCATCTGTGGCGGTGATGGGATGGTCTGAGTCGCAGAGTTGGCAGGCGGACCAGACGGCCTGACCATGATTGTAGCATTTACCCTCAATGAGGCACTTGTTGGCGGGGATCTTGTTGGTGCAGCCGCCAGCATCTTCGTCGCAGATGGCATCGCTGCAGGCTGTATCGTAGTCGCTGCAGTCCAATGGGGACGGGTTGGTGCACTTCCCGGAGTCGCAGGTTTCCCCGGTGGTACAGGCCAGTCCATCATTGCAGTAGGTGTTGTCTGGCCTGGGGCTGCAGGCGCCGGCAAAGCCGGGTTCGTTGCAGCCGGAGCATTCCCCGTCGCAGGCGCTGTTGCAGCAGACTCCGTCGGCGCAGAATCCGCTGTGGCATTGCTGCGTACCCTGGCAGGCATCGCCGAGGCCCTTGCGTGCGGTGCAGTTGCCGCTGATGCCGCAGTAGAATCCCAGCTTGGTGCAATCGGCGTCGGTGCTGCACTGACTGTCCACTTCCACCTTCACGGCGAGTTTGGCGGTGCCGGCACCGCTGCTGCCTGCGACCCCGTTGTTGATGATGAGCAGGGTGCCCTCGCCCAGGCCGTACCAGGGGATCAACTTCCGGTCCACAGTCAGTGTCAGTGAGGCAGTTTCCCCCTCGCCTAGCACCGAAAAGCCCGTCTGGTTGATGGCCAGCCACTCAGCGGGAGGCGTCAGGCTGTACTTCAATTCACCCTTGCCGGTGTTTCTAAGGAGCAGTGTCCGTTCGTCGGTGGTAGGCCCGAAGAAGAGTTCCGTTGCCGGGTCCAGTTCGAGCATTGGTTGACCGATGACCAACGTCACGTCGATGTTCTTGGTATCCTGTCCCTCACCCTCTACCGTTATCTCGCCAACATAGCTACCCGGCAGCAGCTCCTGGTAGTTGATGGCGCTGACCAGCAACGAGGTGCTGGAGCCAGGCCCCACGGTGCCCGCGTCCGGTCCGACGCTTAGCCAGGTGGTGCCTTCGACAGTGGCGGAGACCTTGACTGTGAAAGAGATCTTGCCGCCACCGGTGTTCTTCACTTCCAGGAAGCGGGTGATCTCACTGGTGCTGAAGTTGAGATTGTCAGGCTCCACCTCAAGGAGTGGGGGCGCGGCATCGGACCCGGAGCCCGGTCCGCAGGAGAAGAACAGGGCAAGACAAAGGGTTGTCAGCCCCCAGGTTCCCAGTCGCATACAGTCCTCCAAGTAGCGTGAGTGAGTCTAACCCATGGCCGTGCTGGTCGCAAGGTGAAGGGCGGTTGCGATAAGGGGGTACTTCAGGCGATGTGAGGCAGCCAGGTGGCAACATCGAGGAGGTGCTGGCCGGCGCGGGCGTGGACCTGGACCATGGCGGGTCCGGTGCCGGTTGGTCGGAAGATGGCGGTGGTGCCGGTGGCCTCCATGGTGCCGCCGCGGCAGGTCCACTGCAGGGTTGGTTCGGCGGTGCCGGTGCAGCGGGTGGTGAAGTGGATGGCCCCATTGATGGTTTCGGTGGTCAGTTTGACTCTGAAGCCGCGGTCCAGTGGCAGTGCTGCGGGGCTCCCCGGCTGGGCGGGCTCGAAGGCGGACTGGTCTGGTGGCGGTGGGTCTACCGGGGGCGGCACGTCCTTCTTCTCCCCGGCGTCCTCTTCTTTGATGTCAGGAGGAAGTGGGTCCATGACCATGATGTCTTCCTGTTCCACGGTGTCGGTGACGTCCGGGGGCGGTGGGTCGACCACCATGTAGTCCTGCTCAACAACGTCGGGAGGCGGCGGGTCGACCACCATGTAGTCCTGCTGCTCAAAGGCATCTTCGGGCAGGGGGTCGACGACCATGTAGTCCTGCTCGATGACGTCTGGCGGCAGGGGATCGTAGACCATGACGTCCTGCTGACCGGTGACGTCATCCGGCAGCGGATCCATGACCATGATGTCCTGGTTGTCCCGCAGGTCGCCAGGTACCGGGTCCATGACCGTCGTCTTGCTGTCGCACGCGACGCCGGCCAGCCCGGCGGCGGCCAGCAGTGCTGCGGTCTTCGCCAGAGCTTGTCGTCCCATGGAAGGTGCCAGCAGGGCAGGGGCGTGTCTGGAGCCATAGCGATTCATCTCGATTCGGAGGGTTTCGAGGGCGGGCCAGAACTCTGCATCGGCGATGGCAACCTGGCGGGCCAGTTCGGCGGTGAAGCGGGTGATTTCGCCGGGTCTGGTTTCGCCGCTGGCCACGAAGTCATGGGCGAGGGTGAGTCGGGTCAGGGTATCGTGGCCCAGCCTCAGGGTCACTTCGTTGGAACTGCGCAAGAAGGCTCGGGCCTGGCGGCCACCGTAGAAGTGGTCGAGCACAGCAGCCAGGTACCGGACGCCGCTGGCGGCATTGGCAGTGGACTGCGTGCCGAAGTTGCGGCCCGAGAAGGCGATGGCGCTGATTCTGAAGAGCAGTTCGGCCCGGGGGTCGGCGATGGTGTAGGTCATGCCTTCGAGGCCACCGCGCAGGCGGCCCTGCGCCTTGAGGCTCTGCTCCATGAACGACCCGGGATAGATTTCGGTGCGGCAGAAGTTCCACGGGAAATCCGAGTTCTCATTGAGGAAGGCAAGATTTTCGGAGACGTCGGTGAGGGTGGTGTCGGGTTCGAAGAGCAGGACGTTGTAGCAGGCGTAAACGTCAGCGTCGCGCAGCATCTGGAGGGCGTGGCCGCAGGTTTCGACGTTGGTGTTGCGGCCGAGGTGGTCGAGGCCGGCCTGGGAGCCGTTTTCGATGCCCACGTAGACGCGAATCAGCCCCATCTTGCGGGCTTCGCCAAGGAGCTTCGGGCTCAGTTCGTCGGGTCGGCATTTGGCGACCATGCCGATTTTGCCGACCCCTCGTCGGTCGAGTTCACTGCGAATCTCCCGCAGGCGAGCGAGGGTGTGGTCTGGCTTTGGCAGAAAGAAGTTCTCGTCGTGGAAGCAGAAGATGCGGGTCTGGTCGTGATGGTACATTTCGGCCATTTCGGCGGCGATGGCGGTGGGCTCTCGCAGGCGCACCCGGGGGCCGCCCCGACCGCGGTGGTAGGTCTGGATGGAGCAGTAGGTACAGCTTCCCCAGCAGCCGCGGCTGCCGAGGATGGGCGAGAAGCCGAGGCCGCCGTGGCGGGCGGGCTTGCCCTGCCGCCAGGGGGTATCGATTTCATCGAGGTTGCGCGGCGCGGGGCGCGCCGGGGTCATGCCGGGCTTGCCGCCGGGCAGACGGAAGGCCAGTCCCTTGATCTCTTTGAGTGTCAGGAGCAGTTGGCCGGTCACCTCTCTGGGACCCTCTGCAACTCCCAGCGAGTTTCCGTCCAGGGCGGCGACCAACTCAAGGAGGGTCTCCTCGCCATCGTGGCGAACGATGATGTCCACCTCGGGATAGGCTTCAAGAATCTGCCCGGCCCGGGCGGTGGGAATATGCCCGCCCCAGACGATGACACTCTCGAGGCCAGCGCTGCGCAGCGTCCGAGCGAGATTGCGGAAGTCGGTCAAGCGGTGTTGGAAGGCGACTGACATACCGATGACGTCCGGCTTCTTCTCGGCCAACTCCCGGGCCAGCCGAAGCTGCTGCGACGGGTCGTCAAAGGCAATGATCTCTACCTCGTGTCCGGCATCAAGCAGGGGCGGGGCGAGATAGCGAACGGCCAGGTTTTCTTCGAGTTCTGCTCCGATAAGGATGATCTTCATGGGCTTTCTCCTGCATGTACAAGAAGGTTAGAAACCACTGCCGTCCACACGGGTACCGGCCGTATCCGTTGCGGATACTTCCGCAGTGTCAAGGGGGGGGGCGTCCGTCAGTTCGGGGACCAGGTCAGACGCGTTCGCTAGGTCTGTGAGGGTCTCGGCGAGGCTCCCGTCAGCGGATATGATGTCGGCCTCCTCCTGGACTTCTGACTTCGCCTTTTCGCTACTACTGGAAGCGACCGGAGCGAACACTATCCGTGCACCGAATATCGTCTTCATGCCATGACCTTCCCTATGAGGGGCCAGTATAGCACTGGTTGTTTGTGTGGTCCAAGGTCGGGTTGGTCAGTTGAGGCAATTGCGCTGTGCCCTTAGCCCCTCCTACCCAAACTCGAACACAGCACCGGCCGTCAGGCTGGTGACGCTTCTATCGCACCACCCATGCTTTCCGGGCAGCGCTGGCTGTGATACGCATCGCCAGGCGCAAGACTAACGGCGTCGCCAGGCTTACGCCAGGCGCTGTGTTGGTCATTACTGGGGTGGACGGGGGTTGGGTATGAGCGGGGCGGGGTATGTGAGGACCGCATGGGCCAGGGACTAGTGCGACACATAACAGCGACCTATATATGGCAACGGATGAGGGCGATATAGTCCGAAATACGCCATTGATGTTTCTAGTGCAAGCTGCAAGACCGCATTCAACCGTTGCAATTGGGGGAACGCAATTCTGGCACACACATTTCATCAGCCTGCCGTGGGGAATTGCTCACAGTGCCATTGCCTCGGTCAGTTCGATTGTGCTTCAAGTTCGCTGGCGTAGATTTTCAACGCAGTGGCGGAGAAGCAGCAGAAGGTGACTTGAAGGTCGGAGTCTTTGCCGGTCAGGTGATTACCGACGGTCGTGACTGCGATGTGCGTCGCAAGCTCCAGCGGATAGCCGTAGACGCCTGCGCTGATGGCCGGGAAGGCGATGGATTTGAGGCGGTGTTCTTCGGCCAACTCGAGCGATCTCTGGTAGCAACTGGCCAGCAATTCCGGTTCGCCCGAGTCGCCGCCGCTCCAGACGGGACCGACGGTATGGATGACGAACCGTGCCGGCAGATTGAAGCCGGGGGTAATCTTCGCATCGCCAGTGGCGCAACCGTCAAGGCGTCGGCAATGTGTCAGTAGTTCGTGGCCGGCGCGTCGATGGATGGCGCCGTCGACTCCGCCACCGCCCAGCAGAGTGCGGTTGGCCGCGTTGACGATGGCGTCGACCTGTAGCGTTGTGATGTCAGCCTGGATGGCTGTCAGTTTGAACATCGGCTTCTCCGAGCCCGGTGGCTAGAAAGGCGAGAAGCGGTTGGCGCCCCAGAAATCATGTTGCAGTTCCGCGAGCTGGCCTGTGAGTAAGCGATAGTGCTCGCGTTCCCACTCTGATAGGTCGGTGAAGAAGCTGGCGACTGCGGGGTCCTCTGCGGCCGCGGCCTGGTCGGCGTAGAAAACCATGGCTGATTGCTCCAGTTGAGCGCCGATGGAGAGGGCGGTGACTTCGAAGTTTGCTTCCTTGACCCTGCTTCGCAACTCGGGGGAGAAGATCATCGATCCGGCGGGGAAGTCTGGCACGCCCAGTTTGGCTTCGGAGACCTTGCCGGAGGAGAGCAGTGAATCGTACTGGCTCCGCAGAAAGGCAGCGTGTTTCAGCTCCTCTTGGGCGAGTCGTTCAAAGACCTCTTGCCCCTGCTTATCCGCCGTGGTTTGGGCGGCCATCAAGTAAAATGAATGTCCTTCCACCTCTGCCCGAATGGCATCGGTCAGCGCCTGCAGCAGTTTCTGATCAGCCACGTTTTTCCCCTCTTCAGGTTCACATTCTCGGGGAACAAGATGATGTCTGATGTGGCCGATGTCAACCCCGGGACACGCGGGTCAATACTCCGTCAGCACCGCGAGGTTGCCTTCACGAATGGTGACGGTGATATTGCCGGACTGGTCGGTGCGCAGGAACTTCGCTCCGACATCCTGCCATTCGCCGACTACGTCGGGGTCCGGGTGGCCGTAGCCGTTGCCGGCGCCGACGCTGCAAGCGGCGACGGCGGGGGTGACGTAGGTGGGGAATTCGCTGAAGCGGTCCCAGCTGCCGTGGTGGGGGATCTTGACGACGTCCGATTCCAGGTCGGTGCCGAAGACGTCGACGAGGTCCTCCTGGGTGCCAGAGTGGGCGTCACCGGTGAGGAGTACTCGGATACCTTCGCATTCGACGGCCATGACGACGCTATTGCCGTTGGTGTCGTCCCATCCTTCGTCAGCATTGAGCACCTCGACATAGCAGCCGTCGATGTGTTCTTCATAGCCGCGATGAACCGTGATGCGTTGGATTCCCTGGTCGTCCACGGCATCAGAGAAGTCCCACCAGGCCCAGGTATCGGCGACCTGGCCATTTTCCCAGACCTGCCCCACGTCTACTCCGAGCACCACATCGTCCAATCCACCGCAGTGGTCGGCATCGGGGTGGGTCACCACGACGTAGTCCAGGCGGGTCAGGTGGAGATCGTCGAGATAGGGCAGGATGGTGCTCCATCCCGAGCTTTTGTTGCCGCCATCAACGAGCATGGTCGAGCCCCCGGGGAATTGCACGAGGATGGCATCGCCCTGGCCGATGTCGAGGAAGACGACAGTGAAGTGCTCGGGCGGTTCGTACCAGACGGCGGTGTCTTCGGGGGCCGTGTCGGGCGCTGAAGTATCCAGGGCGTGGGCCAGGTCAGCCGCAGCCGCATCTTCACCGGGTTGCGAAGTATCTTCTCCCCAACGTCCCAGTGTGCCGCTGTCGTCCCGCGGCCCAAGGGAATCGGAAGGCGGTGCGCAACTCCAGGCAACAACAACCAAGGCGACGGCCAAAACTCTGGTAGACAAAGGGATCTCCGGGCAGCAGTACGGACTGAGGTTAACCTTGCGGGGCGTTCTGTCAATGGGATTGTGGGATGGCGGTTGACGTTGTGTTCGTATTCGGAGTGGGATTAATTGTGGTCCTGTGGGTGGGGCGGAGTTCTCCTCGAGCATGTTGAGGCAGATTCGCCATGTCGGCTGCAGCCCCCGCCAGGGGGCTAAGTACCCAGCCCGGTCCTTAGGGCCGGATTAATTGATCCCATTCCGAATACGAACACTGCGTCCCCCGTCGTCTCGGTCCCGTCCCATCCCATTCCGAATACGAACACCGCGTCAACCGCCGTCTGCGTCCTCAAGCGGAGCGGAACCAGGTGACGAGCGAGGCACCGGTAATACAGAGGGCGATACCGAGCAGTTGAATGGCAGAGAGTCGTTCGTGGAGGACGAAATACCCCAGCAGTGCTCCGACCACGGGGGCGAGGCAGAAGGCGACGGTCATGACGGTGGAGAGGGAACCTGATTTCAAGCCGGTGTAGAGGAAGATAATGCCCAGTCCTCCTGCAATCACGCCGCCACCGACGGCGATGAGCGTGATGGAGGGTGCGCCGGCCTTGCGAAGCTGGCCCCAGTACGGGTAGGAGACGAAGGTGAGGAAGAGGAGCGAGAAGGCGGTGCGAATGGCGGTGCCCATGACGGGGCTCAGGCCGCCAAGTTTCACTCCTTTCTTCTCAAGTAATGAACCAACTCCCCAGCAGATGGCGGTGAGGGCGGCGAAGATCTCGGCTCTCATTAGGCAACTCCTTGGTAGATGTCGATGAGTCGGGCGGTGCGTTCCTGTGGCGTGATGGGGGCGGCGTAAACTGATTTGGCGGGCATGGTCAGGGCGGCTCGCAGGGCTTGCCCGAGGGCCTCAATGTTGCCGTATTCGACCAGCAACTCGCCGCCGGGGTGCCACTCTTCGATGCCCCCCGATCGCCAGGCTACCACGGGGATCCCCAGGGCTAGCGCTTCCAGGCCGACGATGCCGAATGGCTCTTGCCAGCGCGGCGGAAAGAGCAATGCCCGTGCCCGGGCCAGCGTCGCCGCCAACCGGGTGCGCCCCTGCCATCCCAGCACTTCAAACCCTGCCTTTTCCAGCCGGTTACGAGCCGACCCGGTGCCGGCGAAGACCAGGGGCAGGTCAATGCCGCTGGCGCGCCACGCGGCGATGGCTTCGTCGATTCCCTTGGCTGCGACCAGTCGGCCGCAGAACAGCACGCAAGGTGGACCGTCCGGAGGCTGCGGCGGCAGATCGTGAACAAAGGCGGGGAGCACATGGACCATGGCCGGGTCGAATCTGACCGCTAGCAACTCCTGGCGCATATATTCCGACAGCACAATGGCTGGGAGAAGCCTGGCTGCTGCTTGTCGCTCTGAGGTTGTCCGGGCGATGCGCGCGAAATAGACATCATCGTCGAAGCAGGGGGAGCAGACCTCTGGTGACCAGGGTGTGGTACAGAGATGGTGGTTGGCAGTCACCTTGCCTCGCCCTGGGCAGAAGAGCCGGTGATCGTGGATTGTCATGAGCGCGCTGCGGCCACCGGCCCACCTGATGACCTCGGGATTCATGGTGTTGTGCAGGTGGACGATATCGGGCCTGAGTCGTTGCCACAGTTCGTCGAGACCGGTGGGTTCGGTATCCCGAGCCGCCAGACCCGGGACGACGTGGACCGGGCAAGGTGCGCAGGCTGAGCCATCCTCTTCGCCCACGGCCAAGGCCACCTCATAGCCGGTACCCTGGAGATGGTCGAGGGCGGCCAGCAGGTGGAGGTCGGCTCCGCCCCGGGCGCTCAGTCGGTCATTTACATGGAGGACGAGCATCGATTCCGACTTCCCCCCGCGGCTTCTCTGCGCAGCGTTTCCCAAGAAACAAAGTCATCTTTGCCCGGCAGAGATGCCGGCTCACCGTGAGGGTACTGGAGGTCCTCACACATGACAAGAGTGGGGACCTCGCGTCTTGCCGAACTGTGGTGAGTGCCTAACGTTTGTGGTGACAAACTCTCTGGTTGAGGAACTGGACCATAACGCCGGAAGTTACGATGGTACTTGCTCTGAGGTTGCGATACTTCCTGATGCTGCTGTTGCTGCTGGCTCTCCCGCTGCCGGCGCTGGCGGCATGTCTCCCCGGTACTGACCTGGATGGTGATGGCATCTGTCTCGATGCTGACAACTGCCCCCTGCTCTTCAATCCCGGGCAGGACGATCTGGATGATGATTCCGTGGGTGATGCTTGCGACCCCGATGATGATGATGATGGTCTGGCCGATACCAAGGACAATTGTCCGCAGCTGTTCAATCCCAACCAGGCCGACCTGGATGGTGATGGCGTGGGCAATGACTGCGACGGCGATCTAGACGGCGATCTGGTGGCCAATGTGCTTGATAACTGCCCCTTTCATCAGAATGCCGACCAGAAGGATACCAACGGCGATGGCGTTGGCGATGCTTGTGCCGCTGACGATGATGGCGACGGCATCATCGACGAGTTGGATAACTGCCCGCTGAAGAAGAACGCCGATCAGCTCGATACCGACAATGATGGACTGGGCAACGTCTGCGACCCGGACGACGATGGCGATGGGCTCTCTGATGGCGTTGATAACTGCCCTAAAACGAGTAATCCCCTCCAGGAAGATATCGACAAGGACGGCCTCGGTGATGCTTGCGATACAGATGACGATGCTGACGGAGTTGTCGATGCTCTGGACAATTGCCCGGCCGTACCCAATCCCGGGCAGCAGGATGCGGACGGCGACGATGTTGGTGATGCCTGTGACCTGGTGACGGACATCGATGGTGACGGGGTGGTCGATTCCGAGGACAATTGCCCCTTCTTGAAGAACCCCGGTCAGGAGGATTTCGAACAGGACGGTGCGGGTGATGCTTGCGACTTTGACGATGATAATGATGGGTCTGACGACGGGGATGATTGCGAACCCTTTGACCCCAGCATCTTCCCCTTTGCCATTGAGAAGTGTGATGGCATCGACAACGACTGCGATGGTCTGGTGGACGACGGCAAGTTGGACACCGACGAAGATGGCATTGCCGATTGTGTAGACGATGATGATGACGCCGATGGTCTTTTGGATGGCGAAGACAATTGCAAGACCGTGGGCAATCCTGAGCAGGAGGATCTTGATCAGGATGGCATAGGAGACCTCTGTGACGTCGATGACGATAACGACGAAATCACAGACGGAAACGACAATTGCCCGACGGCATATAACCCGGTGCAGCAGGATGCCGATGGCGACGGGCAGGGGAATGTCTGCGATCCTGATGAGGACGGTGACGGTACGCTCAATGAAGCGGACAACTGCCCCCTGGCGCCCAATGGGAGTCAGACTGACACCGACTTCGATGGCTTGGGCGATGCATGTGACCCTGATGACGACAATGACTCCATTGCCGATCTGGAAGACAACTGCCCGCTGGTACAGAACGTTGTGCAAGAGGATTGGGACGATGATGGGGTTGGGGACTACTGCGACGTCGAGAAGGACCTCGATGGGGACGAAGTAGATGACGGCGTGGACGTGTGCCTGGACCTTTACAACCCGGGGCAGGAAGATCAGGACGGCGATGGCCTTGGTGACGCCTGCGATGAGGACGTGGACGGAGATGACATCGAGGATGTCGATGACAACTGTCAGGCCGTCGCCAATGCCGGCCAGGAGGACCTGGACGAAGACGGGGCGGGCGACATTTGCGACCCCGACCGTGATGGCGATCTGGTTCAGGATTTCCTCGATAACTGCCCTGATGTGGCCAATCTGGGGCAGGCGGACCTCGACAAGGATGGCCTGGGTGATGTTTGTGATGACGATGACGACGGTGATGGCATCGCCGATGGTGAGGATAACTGTCCGGACGTGGTCAATGCGGGCCAGGAAGATAGTGACGGTGAGGGGCCGGGTGATGCCTGTGACGATGATGGAGACGGTGACGGACTGAGCGACGCGGAAGAAGGGGCGTTGGGTACTGACCCCAATGCGGCCGATTCGGATGGTGACGGATATGACGACCTGGAGGAAGTTGAGGCTGGCACCTCGCCTCTCGGTGCTTCCGACTACCCGGGTCACAGGCGACCGGCGGACGCAGAGTATGTGGCCGGATGTGGAGTTGCGAACGGCTCCGGTATGGCTGGGCTCTGGCTGCTTCTGGTGTTGCTGTTGTCCCTGCTCTGCTGGCGTCGCTCAAGTATCACTTTCGGGCTGTTGCTGGTGGTAGCGGTGCTTCCCGGGGCGGCGCTGGCCGGTGGTAGCGACCTGGCATCGCTCCCGTTTCCAGGCGTTCTTGACGGTGGTTTCGGCGTGCAGACGGTGCCGGTGTTGCGTCCCGGGGACTTCGACCTTGCTGCAGGCCATCAGTTCATCTCCGGCGGTGGCCAATTGCTCTACCCGGGGGCGGATGGTGCCGAGACCATCTCGGTGGTCAAGGACATGCACACCGTGGCTCTGCTTGG
>CALGBT010000424.1 GCA_937884235.1 uncultured Pseudomonadota bacterium | reverse complement strand
GGTCAGCAAAGGCCGGCCCATGAGCACCGCGAGCCACCCCATGACCACATAGAGCAATGTCATTGCCGTGCGGAAGCGGCCCGGGAAGGAAACCTGCATGATGATGCCTCCAGCCGCCAGCACCCAGACCACGCCGAACAGCGTCCACCCCAGCGGACCCTGCAACGTCACTAGAACAAAGGGCGTGTAAGTTCCGGCAATCAGAAGGTAAACCGCGGCGTGGTCAAGCACTTCCAGAATGGCTTTGGCGCGGGGACGCGAGATGCCGTGGTAGAGCGTTGAGGCCAGATAGAGCAAGACCATGCTGACGCCGTAGATTGTAGCGGAAACGACGTGCATGGCATCGCCGTGGGTGGCGGCACGGACCACCAGGAGGGAGAGGCCGGCTGCCGCCAGCGCCGCTCCCGTTCCATGCAGAACTGCATTGGCCCTCTCCTCACTCGGTGCTTCGTGGATTTCCCAGGTCATCTCTCCCTCCACTCGAGGTCGGGCTGTCTACATTGCGGCCCCCCGCATATAATCCCGCCCGACGAGACTAGTTTGCACACGAATTGTCATGGTTCTGTCACGACGACTGGTCGCGTCCCTTCTTTGCCGTTGGGGCCCAGGGGCGTTTCGTGGTAGGCATGGTAGCCGGGAGGGACGACCATGAAGATTGCCAACGTCATAGGAGCGACCGGTCTTGTCGGCAGGAACATCACGCAGCTTCTGCTCGCAGACGCTCGCTACGACAAAGTGCGGGTCTTTGTGCGGCGCCCGACTGGGCTCACCGACCCGCGACTGGACGAACGAATTGTCGATTTCGAGCAACCCGACCACTGGTCGCAGGAATTGACGGGCGACGAGCTTTATTCGGCTTTGGGGACCACCATCAAGCAGGCCGGCTCCCAGGAAGCTCAGTATCGTATCGATTACACCTACCAGTGGCAGGCGGCCGAGGCCGCTGCCCGCAACGGCGTTTCTCGGTATTTGCTCGTCAGCGCATCAGGAGCAAACGCCGAGTCACGCATCTTTTACTCCCGCATGAAGGGCGAACTAGACCGAGCAGTTGCCCAACTCTCCTTTGGCCAGATTCTCATCTTTCGCCCGAGTCTTCTGGTGGGAGAGCGTGAGAAACCGCGCCGTGCGGAGCGATTTGCCGAGGCCGCGCTGAAAGCTGTGGATTGGCTGCCGGGCATACGCCGATACCAGGCAATAAACGGCGCCACCGTGGCCACGGCCATGATTCGTGCGGCCAACCAGCCGGTCACCAAGCGAATGTGCATCTACGCCCTGGATGAAATCGCGGCCCTGGCCAGAGAGGATGGCCCCGTCAATCTTGTTGTCGCTTGATCCAGGAGGCGATGGCGCACAATTCATCTCGCCCACGTCGATTATCATCGATTTTATTCGCGTATCAGGTAACAATGGCGGCGGAGGGTTGATGACTAAACTCATCTTACTTTTGTCCTTGGCCGCCGTGGCCGTACTTGTTGCCTTCCGGGTTCTGCGGAAGAAGGGTGACGATTCTCCTGCCGGGTCCGGTGGTTCATACAGCTCAGACATGATCGTCGATGCCGGCCAGAAGCGGCTCCACGTGGCTATGAAGCGCTATCTGCTTGACGAGATTGGGGCAGTCGATGACTGGCATGCTTTTGAACTCCTCCAGGGCCTGCGTGAAGGGGCTAAAATACCCCGTCCGGAACTCGTCAAGATGCTGGCCACCGGTCTGAAGATTGACATGGCCGAAGCCGATGCCCGACTGAACCGCGTCCTGGCTGCAGTTCAGAAAGTGAAAAAGGGCGGCGCCAGCTAGTCCCTCACGCATGTTCCTTGATGTAGTAAGAGAGGAGCCTCTCATGGCTTTGGGAAAGAGACTGGTGCGGATTTGGTTTGCCGGGTTGCTGTTTTGCTCAGCATGCGGTTCCGGCGCGGTGGGCCCTGTGGAACAGGAGGTTTCGTCACTACCCGACGCCGACGGGCAGGTAGAGGTCAATCTGCAGGAGATCCGTGAGCCGGACCTGCCCCGCTGGGAGTTGCTGCCGTGGGACGGTGAGGTGGGGGGGGAGATCTCCGTCAACCACGGGGACTGGGGCAAGCCCTGCGCGTCCAACGCCGATTGCGAGAGTTCGTTTTGTCTGGAGGTATCGGAGAACGAGTCGGTCTGTACCATCAATTGCGTGGAAGAGTGTCCCAAGGATTGGCTGTGCAAGGGAATTGAAAGTCCCCCCGACTGGGTCTTTGTCTGCGTTCCGCCCGGCGGCAGTTTCTGCTCGGCGTGCCAGGAGGAAGAAGATTGCCCATTCAAGGGCGATAGCTGTCTTCCCGTGGGTGACACGGGTACCTACTGCCTGAGTGATTGTGCCCAGGGGCAGGCCTGTCCGGCCAACACGCTTTGCCAGGCCCTTCCGGAGGGAGGTCCGCCAGGTGAATTCTGCCTGCCGGCTACCGGCAGTTGTGTCTGCGATGCTGCCACCAACGGCACCGCCAGGGTCTGCGTGCTCGATAACGAGTTTGGCAAGTGCTTTGGGGAAGAAGTTTGCGATGGCCCGGCTGGCTGGAGCGGGTGCGACGCGCAGGTTCCCGGGTTGGAGATTTGCGACGGCTATGACCAGGATTGCGATGGGGAGGTCGATGAGGGTCTGGCGGCAACTCCATGCACGTCGAGCAACGAGTTTGGTGAGTGTTCGGGGATTCGCACCTGCAAAGGCAAGGATGGTTGGCTGTGTGATGCCTCGATTCCGGAGCAGGAATTCTGCGACGGCAAAGACAACGATTGTGATGGGGAAATCGACGAGGACTATCTCGAAGAGCAGGAGAGCTGCGACGGCAAGGACAATGATTGCGACGGGTTGGTGGACGAGGGCTTTGCCGATACTGACAACGATAGTGAAGCCGACTGCCTCGATGCTGACGATGATAACGATGGTATTCTTGACGAGTCGGACAACTGTCCGCTGATCAAGAACCCGGGGCAGGCAGATCTTGATGGGGATCTTGAGGGCGACCTGTGCGACGCAGACATTGATGGTGATGGGGCGGAGAATGCCCTGGATTGTGCTCCCTACGATGGGCAGGTGCACGTGGGCGCCCAGGAAATCTGCAATGGCCAGGACGACAACTGCAACGGCCAGATTGACGAAGGCTATCCCGACACGGACCAGGATCAGCAGGCCAATTGTATGGACCTTGACGATGACGGTGATGGTGACCCGGACCTTACGGATTGCGCGCCGCTGAATCCCGCCATTTTTACTGGTGCGGAGGAAGTGTGCGACGGAATGGACAACGACTGCAACGGCATGGGTGACGAGAACTGTCCTGCCGCCAGTTGGACTCTGAGCGTGACTCAGGGGGCCGGAAATAGCGGTGGAGATGGCGGCAAGATTGAGCTGCTGTTGCCAGTCGGACCATCCAGCAAGACCTCCTCGGGAGCGGACTTGAAGGTTCGCTGGGGAATGTAGGGTGATGCTGATGATAATGGCAAGCAAAAGAGAGGATATGATGACCGGGAGCAGGGGATACACGCGGTTGGCGATTTGCGCGGTTATTGTGCTTGGAGTCGTGGTGGCGAGGCCTGCTCTGGCCGACTGGGGGCCCGGGTTGCTGTCAGTGGAAGGCAGCCTCCTGAATCTGGCAGAAGAGCCTCTCGAAGGTCCTGTGGATATGCAGTTCTACCTCTATCCAGACCCGGCAGATTTGGCACCGGTATGGGCCGAAACGCATCTCGGTGTGGAACTGCTGGACGGGCGGTTTCAAGTCGTCCTTGGCAAGACATTGCCCCTCGATGACCCGCCGCTCTTTGAGCTCTACGAGGAGTTGTGGATATCCCTCGCTGTGGATGGCGGTGCAGAACTTCCGACGGTGCCTCTAACATCGGTGGGATACTCCTTTCAAGCAAAGCACGCGGCTGTCGCCGATACGCTCTCTGGCGCCCATGGCTGTGTCCCAGGTGAGCACTTGCGCGTGAATGGGACGGGTGATGCCTGGGAATGTGCTGTTGATCAGGTCCTTGATAACGATGGCGTTGATGCGCTGGTCGCAGACAACGGCTTCGCTCTCATTGCGGAGTTGGCCGTGGTGGCCTTCACCGGCTCCTATGCCGACCTGCTCGGCAAGCCGAAAGTTCTCGATCTCCTGGGTCTGACGGGCGACAGCGACTTCGCATTTGGCGGCAGCGCAGTCATCTCGGCAGAAGGCAAATGGGTGGGGGATCCCACGGGGCTGGTGGGTCCCCAGGGTGCATCTGGCGAGAAGGGAGACCCCGGTATTCAGGGAACTCAGGGCGAGAAAGGCGACAAAGGGGACAAGGGCGACACCGGTGCCCAGGGTTTGCAGGGACTCAAGGGCGACAAAGGGGACAAGGGCGATCTCGGTGCCCAGGGCTTGCAGGGACTCAAGGGCGACAAAGGCGACAAGGGCGATATCGGTGCCCAGGGCGTGCTGGGAGTGAAGGGGGACAAGGGCGATATCGGGGCTACGGGGCTGCAGGGACCCAAAGGCGACAAGGGGGATATTGGAGCCCAGGGACCGCAGGGGGATCCGCGGGCCACCTACA
>CALGBT010000423.1 GCA_937884235.1 uncultured Pseudomonadota bacterium | reverse complement strand
CCCTCCAGCCCTTCGTACTTCTGATTGGCAACGACCCGGCCAATAACTTTTCCAAGTATCATACTCGCTCCTCCGGGCGCTAATCTACTGCGATCACTGGATTCCTGTCAAGCTATACGCCCCGTTGATAGGGGAGTGTGGGGGGGGGGAACGATCGACTCAGATCGCAACAGGTCATTCCGCCGGCAACCAACAGATCTGTCCGTAACCATTTGAAACTTGTCATTTCAACACTGGCAAAGAGGTCTGCCCCGAGTGGGTAAAGACTGCCCGAATCGGAGGCAATAAGGACTTTTTTTTTACACCCCCTTGACAAGGTTTTGCTGGCCGGTCGAACATGGGGGTACGTCCATCGGACAGGACCGGAACAGAAGTTCAGTCCACGACCATACAAGACAACTCAGTATCTACGATACTGGGACACGGCGGGGAGTAGTATTCATGCAGGAACATTGGCAAGAAGTAATGGGCATCGCCCAAGGTGAAGTGAGGGCCTTTGAATTTCGGAACTGGTTCAAACCCCTCAAGCCTGTTCACTGGCACAACGGGACAGTTACCCTTCAAGTAAGGGACGCGGAGTTCCAGGAGTGGTTCATCGAGCACTTCGAACCAGTCCTGCTCCGCTCCCTGGAAGAGGTGCTGCAAAAACCAATGATGGTCGAGTACAAGATCGTCGACAGGAACCTCTTCGAAACAGTTTCGCCAGCTGCTCCAGCACCACCGGCAGCGACTGAACTTACCAGAGAGTATATCTTCGACAACTTCGTGGTCGGACCCTCAAACCACATGGCTTTTGCCGCCGGAAAGGCAGTTGCCGAGCGCTCCGGCAAAGCCTATAACCCGCTCTTCATCTATGGCGGCACCGGACTGGGCAAGACTCATCTCCTCCATTCCATTGGACACTATAGCCACCAGCGCAATCCGCGGCTCAGAGTGCTCTACATTACCGCCGAGACCTACTTCCATGACATGACCACTTCGATCCGTTGCAAGAGCATGGAACAGTTCCGCGTCAAGTACCGCGATGCCTGCGATGTCCTCCTGGTGGATGACATCCAGTTCCTCGCCGGCAAGCCGCGCACCCAGGAAGAGTTCTTCCACACCTTCAATGCACTCCATGCTGCCGGCAAACAGATCGCTTTCACCAGTGACCGGTTTCCCCAGGAGTTGCCCGAACTTGAAGACCGCCTCCGATCACGCTTTGAGTGGGGCCTAATTGCCGAAATCGCCGCACCACAGCTGGAGACCAGAGTCGCCATCCTCAAGGCCAAGGCTCAGCGTATGGGCATGGCACTGGGCGATGACGTCGCCCTGACCATCGCCAAGCAAGTGAAGGACAACATTCGCGAACTCGAGAGCTGCCTGAAGACCCTCCATCTAGTCTCTGCAACCACCGGCGAACCGGTCACCGTGGCCATGGCGCAGGAGAATCTCAAGAGCTATTTCCGCAGTCGAATTCGCCGTGTCTCTGTGGAACAGATTCTCCGTCAGGTGGGCCACGGCTACGGTGTTACCGACGTGGAAATCAAGTCTCGATCGCGCAAGAAGAACATCGCCCAGCCTCGCCACGTCGCCATGTACCTGGCACGCCGGCTCACCGTCCACTCCTTCCCGGAATTGGGCGAAAGGTTTGGTGGCCGAGACCATTCCAGCGTCATGGCAGCAACCCGCAAAATCGATAAGCAACGCCGCATCGACGCGACCCTCCAACAAACTCTTGATGATTTCGAGCAGAAGCTACGTCGATAAGACTGCCCCGAGCCCGTCACGAGCCATCGCCAGCTCAGTTACACTTCATCTCCCAGCACTTGATGAAGAGCCCCTGAGGCGGAGAGGCGACATAGCACTTGTCACTTGAACCCGGGCATTGATAGCCACAGTAGCCAGGCTTGTCGTCGGGGCAGAAGAGCACCGCGCCGTTGGTGGGAACGTCGCACTCCAGGCAACCACTGCCGCAATGAGCCGGATCTGCGTCAGCAAAACAACCGTCGCATTTCTCAACGTAGTTGTCCGGGTAGCAACCAAAGCACATCTCGGCATAACCAGAATCACAGTTGAAGTCGCAACTGCTCTGAGTGCAAGCCGGACTGCCGTTGGCCGGGGCGCTGCAGTCGTTGCAGGCTTCACCACAGTGGTCGATGTCACCGTTCCAGTAGCAGAGATCGTCAGCGCAAGGATGGCTGCCAGGTGGGTCGCAGCTACCCGTCTCGCACCCCAGCGCTTCTACGTAGTCTACCTCCAGATGGCGGGTCCATTTGGCCGTTGTGTACCCACCGCAGAGCAGGGCGTAACGCATGTACGCATTCACCGGAAGCACCAGATCACCAAGTTCCTGATAAGGGGCCGTAAGATTGCCCACGTGACTATATGAACCCACCAGGCTCGTGAACTGCACCGAAACCTTGTCTTCAACCCCTCGGAAGACCCGCAGTGGAGTCGATGTATCGCACTGGTTGAGCACATTCGCACAATCCGAATTACAGGTTCCAGGAACTTCCTGAGCCGTTATCCGCAAGGCGCTGACATAGCGCGATGCGCCGAAATCAACTTTCAAACAACCGGTGGTCGAGCCCACCCCGAAGGCACCGCCAAAGCAGCTACTCTCGTTGATACCCAACCCTACCAGGTTGCCATCCTTGACCAGTACATTGTCTGGGTCGCAAGGCTCACACTCCGGGAACTTGACCGCGCTGCCAGCCGCCACCGGTGCACCAATCACACCCGTCTCGTCCACAGCGCCATCACAGTTGTTGTCCAGGCCATCGTGGCAAAGCTCCGCGGCCTCTGGATGGACCAAAGCGTCACTATCGTCGCAATCCTCACCGCCGGAATCGGTGGAAGCGACGCCATCCTCGTCACCGTCAACTCCATCGAGACCGTCGCAGTTGTTGTCAACGTTGTCGCCAACCGTGTCCTCAGCCCCCGGGTTGACCCCCTTGACCGAGTCGTTGCAATCATCGCCACCGGCCTCGTCGGACGGATACCCGTCGCCATCAAGGTCGGTTCCCTCGTGCCCATCACAATTGGTATCTACATTGTCCCCCAACTGATCAAGTACTCCCGGATTTACGTCTGCAGAATAGTCATAGCAATCATCACCACCTGAGCCCTCCGACGCATATCCGTCTAAGTCCTTGTCGATGCCGTCGTGCCCATCACAGTTCTCGTCCACGTCATCCCCAACAACATCACTCTTGTTGGCCGGGTTCACCAGCTCATTGTCGTCGTCACAATCCTCTCCCGGATTGGTGCCTGCGGCATACCCGTCACCGTCAGTATCCACGCCATCAAGGCCGTCGCAGTTCTGATCAATGCCGTCACCCGGAGCATCCTCCGCCCCCGGCTTCACTCCGGCATCGGTATCGTTGCAATCATCCCCCCCGGCAGCAGCCCCCAGGACCTTGTCGCCGTCCAGGTCAGGCCCGTCCATACCGTCGCAATTGGCATCAATACCGTCGCCCACCGCATCGATGATGCCCGGCAGAATCTTGTCATTGCCATCATCGCAGTCGCTACCTCCACTACCCTCGGAGGCCACCCCATCGCCATCTCCATCAATGCCATCCACGCCATCGCAGTTGGCATCGATACCGTCATCTGCGCTATCGTCAGAGGCTGGATTGATGGTCTCTGAGTTGTCATCGCAATCGTCGCCGCCGCTGCCCCCGGAAATGAAGCCGTCCTGGTCGGCATCCATGCCGTCAAGACCGTCACAGTTGCTGTCGATACCGTCCCCGAGCGGGTCGAAGAGGCCCGGGAAAATCAATCCATTGGTGTCATCGCAATCGCCACCACCCGACGTCTCATCAGCAAATCCATCGCCGTCAGCATCGGTGCCATCGTGGCCGTCGCAGTTGGTATCGACCTCGTCTCCCACCAGGTCCTCGGCACCGGGCTTGATTTCAGCATCATCATCGTCGCAGTCGCCCCCCCCCGAGGCACTGGAGGCCACCTGGTCCCCATCCCCGTCAACGCCGTCCACATCGTCGCAGTTGGCGTCCTTGCCGTCACCCACCGCGTCGGGAGCCCCGGGATGGACCAGCGGATCTCCATCATCGCAATCATCGCCGCCAAAGCCGTCCCCATCGCTGTCGATTCCGTCCATGCCATCGCAATTGGAATCCACTCCATCGCCTGGCGCATCCTCCTGTCCCGGGTGAATCTCACCGTCGCTGTCATCACAGTCGTCACCGCCAAAGAGGCTCATGGCGTATCCATCTCCGTCACCATCAATGCCGTCGATACCGTCGCAGTTGATATCGCTCTCGTCGCCAACAAGGTCAGTCACGCCGGGGTGGATTCCGAGTTCTTCATCATCGCAGTCGCCCCCGCCTGACTCGGTGGAGGCAAATCCGTCGAGGTCCGCGTCGATTCCGTCAATGCCGTCGCAATTATTGTCCAGATCATCACCGACAGTATCCTCTGCCGCCGGATTGGTAGCTGGATCGGCATCGTTACAATCAGTCCCCCCGGAAGCCGGGGAGCCATAGCCATCACCGTCCACGTCAAGCCCATCAGCTCCGTCACAGTTCAGGTCGATGCTGTCCCCCGTTTGGTCTACCGCACCAGGGTGCCGCTTCGGATCGATGTCATCGCAGTCGGTTCCACCAGTATCAACCGAGGCGTAGCCGTCACCATCGTGGTCCACTCCATCGATGCCATCACAGTTGTTGTCGATACCGTCGCCGGCCAGGTCCTTCTTGGTCGGGTAGATAGTTGCATCGTAGTCATGGCAGTCGCTACCACCACTTTGCACCGACGCGTGCCCATCCTGGTCCGCGTCGGTGCCATCGATGCCGTCACAGTTGTTGTCGATGGAGTCCCCCACTTCATCCAGCGCCTTGGGGCCGAACTCCGGGTCGCTATCGTCACAGTCCTTGCCCCCGGAGTTCTTGGAGGCGGCACCGTCACCATCCTTGTCAACTCCGTCAGAACCGTCGCAGTTCTTGTCGATTCCATCCCCAACATAGTCAAACGCAGTCTTGTCGCAGGTGCCGTCCTTGCCGCCATTCACCTCTTCCGGATCGCCACAGGCCACCAACGCCAACGTCAGCACAAGTGCCAGCGGCAGAGACCATCGTCTCCTGGCAAGCGCCAGCAGCGCCAGCAATGCCAGCAGCAGCCAGGCCGATCCGGAGGAACCACCCCCGGCCTGACAACCGCCGCCGTTTCCACCTCCATCCTCTTGCTCCACTGTACCTGGTCCCACTACGACGTCGGATTCAGGGTCGTCCGGTATCACTACGTCAGGCGGAGGGATGATCTCCGGCTTGGCGAAGCCCTCGTCGACGATTCCGTCGCAGTCGTTGTCCAGTCCGTCTTCGATTTCCGCAGCCGTCGGGTTGATGTCCGCGTTATAGTCATTGCAGTCGCTCTGGCAGATGGTATAGCCGTCGTCGTCGTGGTCCACCGCGTCGTCCTTCTTCCCCGAACAGTTGTTGTCCTTGCCGTCGCAGAGTTCCTGAGCACCAGGGTGAATTGTGGCATTGTCGTCGTTGCAGTCGCCGGCGCACTTGGTGTAGCCGTCCCCGTCCGCATCTTCGCTCTCATCGATGGTGCCGTCGCAGTTGTTGTCTGTCCCGTCGCAGACTTCCAGGACTCCGGGATGGATGCTCTTGTCATCGTCGTTGCAGTCGTTGCAGACCGTATACCCATCCTTGTCGGCATCGGTTGCATTGTCCACGTCCCCATCACAATCGTCGTCTACTCCGTTGCAGATCTCCTCTCCGTCGGGACGAACCAAAGGGTTCTCGTCATCGCAGTCGGTGCAGATGGTGAAGCCATCAAAATCGGCGTCCACCGCGTCATCTACCTGGCCGTTACAGTCGTTGTCCTTGTCGTCGCACAGCTCCTCCGCACCAGGATAGACCTCCCCGTCTTCATCGTCACAGTCGCCGGCGCAACTTGTGATCTGGTCCCCATCACCGTCGGGGACGTCGTCTACCACTCCAGAGCAGTTGTTGTCTGCAAAGTCACACACCTCAGTTGCCCCCGGGTGAATTGCCGCATCGAAGTCATTGCAGTCAGGGGGAGTGGCGCAGGCAGAATGGCCGTCGTTATCAAGGTCGAAGCCCTCATCCACCACGCCGTCACAGTCATTGTCGATACCGTCACAGATCTCCACGGCCCCAGGGAATACCGACTGGACCTTGTCATCGCAATCTGAGCAGGAATCATAGCCGTCCAGGTCGCTGTCAGTGATGTTGTCAATGAGGGAATCACAGTTGTCGTCAATGTTGTTGCACTTTTCATCGGCTTTGGGGTGAATGGAAGCGTCCATGTCGTCGCAATCAATGGGAGGTTTGCAGGTCGAGAAGCCGTCGTTATCTTTGTCGAACCCCTCGTCCTTCTTGCCGTTGCAGTTGTCGTCGATGCCGTTGCACACCTCCATGGCATCTTCATTGACAAAGGCGTCGTTGTCGTCGCAGTCGTTGCATGAATCGAAGCCATCGCCATCACCGTCACCGACCTCATCGACCTCTTCGTCACAGTCATTGTCCAGCCCATCGCACAGTTCTGGTGCGTCGGGATAGACTGTCGCATTGTCATCATCACAATCGCCGTCACAACTGCTCGTGCCGTCCTCGTCCACGTCCTTGGCCGAGCAGACCGTGAAAACCAACCTCGGGCCACTGTTGCCGCCCTCGTGTTGGCTGTAAGAAACGTTCACCCAGTTGACACTGGTTCCGGGACTCAGGGCGATACCGTAGAAGGGGTTGCCCGATGCCAGAGCCTGCTGGAGCAAGCTGGTGACGTCGAAGACGTGCTCCGACTGGTTAACGTTGATCGACCACGACACGAAGACCGTGGAGCCAATTGCCGGCTTGCTGTTCCAGGTCACCTTCTCATCCCATTGGCTGACGATCTGCTTGACCTGCACCGTCACCGGCACGCCGTTGATTTGTGAGTAGGAGTTCTTCTTCAGAAATAACTCCGCCTTCGCAATCCCATACTCCTGCGGCGAAGGCAACTCCTCCTGGGCGAAGTTGATCAGCGAAATCTGAGTTCCCTGCTCCTGGCCGACCCACATGGATTTGTCCCATTGGAGGTCCTCGGCATCATGGCTGGTTCCCGGCTCCTTCTGCCAGACATAGGTGTCAGCATTGGCAAAGACGGTGATCTCCTCAGCCGGTACTGCAGGTACCGCCCCAATTATTCCGAGCGTGATAACGATCGCAGCGAAAAGGCTCTTCATGTGACTCTCCTGGTCAGCCGTTGGCGGCATTGTACCTTCCGTGCGGGCACGCGGCAATACGGTGAGCGCGATTAGTCGAGAGAACCATCGCTAACTCTTCTGAGTAGACAATAATCGATTAATTAATCGATGTGTGGTGCTGGACGGGGAGCCTCCCGCAGGCAATTCCCTATCTTTACATTCCTCCGCCCTTCGACTAACTTCAGAGCGAATACATCTGGAGGCGCAGCAGTGCTCAACTTTCTTGCCATCTCCAACCTCGCAGTCATCTCCAGGTTGGAACTGGAACTGGAACCTGGATTGACCGTTATTACAGGTGAAACCGGGGCCGGAAAATCAATGCTGCTGGCTGGCCTGACGGCCCTTATGGGCGACCGCATCGACCCCGAAATGGTCCGGGATGGTGCCGACCAACTCGTTGTCGAAGGACTCTTTGACAGCCGGGCGTGGAAGAGCGAAGCCCTCGTCGATCTACTGGAAGAAGAACCCGCTGATGAGATTATCGTGCGCCGCACCATCAGCCTCTCAGGTACACGGCGGGACCGACTGCTGATCAACGGCCGCCTCATCGGGCGAGCCCGACTCTACGAGGCCGCAGCCGATCTCGTTTCCATTGCCAGCCAGCACGAATACGTCGGGCTCCTCAAGAAGGCTCGACACGTGCATCTGCTTGACGCTTGCGGCGGCTATCACAAGGAACTCAAGGCGGTACAGGAAACCCACGAGGAGCACCAGCGACTGACCAGAGCAGCCCAGGAACTGGCCGCTCGCGCCGCAGCAAGCAGTGAACGTCTCGAACTCCTTGACCTGACCATCACCAGACTCGAAGAGGCCGCCATCGAGCCCGGTGAAGAAGATGCAATCCTCAAGCAGATCGACCGCCTCGCCCATGCCGTCGAGATTACCCGGGCACTCCAAGCCGCCGTTGACCTGCTCTATGAATCCGACCGATCGCTATTGGGAGACCTTGACTTCTTGACCAGACAGCTGGGCGCTGTCCAGCAGTACGAGGCAGCACTGCAAGGACCCGTCGAGAGAATTGCCAACAGCCGCGCCGACCTGGAAGACCTCGTCGATGAGCTGCGCACCATCCTCGGACGTCTCGACGTAGACCCCAACCGCCTTGACCACCTGCAAGAGCGGGTTGCCCAGCTGCAGAAACTCAAACGGCGCTACGGGGATGAGACCACAGATCAACTCCTCCAACGCCTGGAAGCCGCCCGAAATGAGCGAGCCGAACTCGCCGATGCCGACACCTCACTGGCGCGGTTGCGGCAGGCTGAGGCCGGTGCCTGGGCCACGTATCAGGAGGCTGCCCGGAAGCTCCACCAATTGCGCCGGAAGACGGGGGATTCCCTCTGCAAAGCGCTCCAGCAGACCCTCACCGAACTGGCTATGCCGGGGGCCTCATTCGCGGTGGATATTGAATTCGATGCTGCGCGGGCCACCCGCCTGGGTAGCGACCGCCTTGAGTTTCTCTTCTCGGCCAATACTGGACAGGCACCACGGCCATTGCACAAAGTGGCCTCGGGCGGTGAACTCTCCCGCATACTCCTCGCCTTCAAAGCTGTACTCGCGGCGGCAGACCCTGTTCCCACCTACATCTTCGACGAAATCGATGCCGGCGTGGGCGGGCGCACTGCCCTGGCCGTGGGTCGACTGCTCGCCCGGCTGGCGCATGGACAGCAGGTGATCTGTATCACCCATACTGCCCAACTCGCAGCCTTTGCCGACCAACACATCGTCGTAACCAAAGAAGAAAGGGAAGGGGAAACCGTAACTACCGTAACCTCCCTTGCCACCTCCGAGGCGAGAGCGCAGGAGCTTGCCCGGATGCTCTCCGGGATCGATGGCTCAACAACAGCCATGGAAAACGCCCGGGAACTGCTGGCCGCAGCCGCAACTAGCAAGCTGCATCAATAGGTAGATGGAACTACTGTACTAATGATCGTGGCCGTCGTGGTCCGGCTGTGCTGTGTGGTCCTCCACAGCCTCAACATGTTGTGGAGCACTATGGACGTGGCCCGAGTTTCTTGCTACCGCGGCCATCACCGAAGCGGCCATGACGAAGCAGCAGAAGGCAACCAGGGCCTTCTTCAGGCTCTGCTCCTTGTGCAACTCGGGAATCAGGTCAGCGGCGCTGATGTAGATGAAATTGCCGGCGGCAAAGCCCATCAGGTAGGGTACCCATTCGGCATGTTCGGAGAAGCCGAACCAAGCGAGCACCGCTCCCAGAATTCCAGAGGCGCCCGTAAGCAGGTTCAAGGCCAAGGCCTTGCGATGAGAGTGTCCGCCATGGACCAGAATGGCATAGTCACCCAATTCCTGTGGCAATTCGTGCGCCGCAATCACCATGGTCGTACTGAGCCCCAGCGCGGGACTCAGCATGAACGCTCCACCCACGACGATGCCGTCCAGCAGATTGTGAATGGTATCACCAACCAGGCTCAGAGTCGTGTACGGGTGGACGTGGCAGTCCCCCCCTTTGTGGCAATGGTGCCAGTACAGAAAACGCTCCAGCAGAAAGAAGGCACCAAACCCGACGAAAATCGAGACTCCCGCGTTGAAGTGGCCGATCGCCTCGGTGGATTCCGGGATCAGATGAAAAAATGCCCCCGACATCATGGCACCTGCGGCGCATGCCACTAGGACGAAAAGCACTGTCTGGCGGGCCCCCTTCGCCAGTGCCACAAAGGCAACTCCGGTGAGCGACAGCAATGCCAGCCCCGACGTCGCCAGGACTGATAGTATCAGTGGATGCGTCAAGTCGATTCTCCCGTTGCCGGCGGTTCTACGAAGAACATCTGCATGATGCCCTTGCCCTTCACCATCACTGGCTCCCGATGAAGATAAGAGAAATGCTCTGTAGCGAGGCTCCGGGTGGTGTCGGAGACATTGATCTTCATCGGCTCAGAATGGCTCTCCATCCGGGCCGCAGTGTTGATAGTATCACCAAAGACGTCATAGATGTACTTGTGTATTCCTACCACACCACCAACCACCGGACCGGAGTGGATGCCCATGCGTAGCAGCCACGGATCGCCGTGCCCCTCGTTCCGGCGAGCGACGTAGTCGCGAATCTGCAACGCACTTTCAATCACGCGTTGGGCGTGATTCACATTGGCATCGGGCATTCCGCAGACAAACAAATAGGCATCGCCAATGGTCTTGATCCGCTCACACTGGTTGCCCGAGACGATTCCATCGAAGGCCGTAAACATGTCGTTGAGCTCGTGGAGTAGAGCTTCAGGAGTCATGATCGCCGCCCGGTCCGTAAAGGCGACAAAGTCCGAAAAGAAGACCGTGACATTGTCAAATCTCTCTGGACGAGCTTCGCCGTGCTCCTTCAACTCCTCCGCCACCCGCTCCGGCAGGACGTTGAGGAGCAGCTGGTCAGACTTCCGCTTCTCGTGCTCAAGCTCCTGGTTGGCCAGGGCCAGATCACGGGTCCGCTCCTCGACGTTGACCTCAAGCATGCGGTTGTTCTGCTGCAGGTTATCGTAAAGGCGGGCGTTGGACAGGGAAATGGCGATCTCCGCAGCCAGCAGATTGATGACCTCGATTCTGCCTGGCGTAAAAGCGCCCGTGGCCAGGTTGTTCTCCAGGTAGAGCATGCCATCAAGACGCCCCTGCCTCACCAAGGGCATGCAGAGCAGCGATTTTGGACCCCTCTCCAGGATGTACTCGTCCCGGGCGAAATTGCCGCTACTTCCAGCATCGTCCAAGACCACAGTCTCGCGCAGACGCATTACATAATTTACGACACTCTGGGCCAGATCGTTGCGCTCTCGGATAGGCTCATGTTGCATCACCGTGGCCTCACCAGCACCGGCCACGCTCTCAGCCTCAGCATAATACTTGCCGTCGGTCTCCAGGAAGAGGCATCCGCGCTGGGCTCCAGCATTCTCCATGACGATGGACATCAGCCGCTTCAGCAATCGCTCAAGGTTGATTTCCGCAGAAAGCACCTGGCTGGCCTTGAGCACTGAGGTCATGTCCAACTGGCTGCCGCCGGCCACGGTTGTGTCAGCCACCGAGCTTCTGGTGGTCGTTGTGTGCGTCCCCTGTGCACGGGAACTTCGGGCCGCGGCAATGGCCACCGCAAGAATCGTGGGATAGCGCTTCTCCAGCAGATGCACTTTGGCCACGGCCCCCCATTGCGCATAGCGGTGATACGCATCTGTAAGGTAGGTTCGGGCAATCCGTTCTTTGCCGATGGCCAGGTAGAAGCGACCAGTAACCTCATTGGCCAGGGCCTGTTCCTGCAGAAAACCGTTTTGCTGTGCCTTGTCGATGGACGCATCGTAGAGCTCCATGGCCGCGATGTTGCGTCCCTTGAGGCGCTGCAACTCAGCTTGTACGAGCAACGCTTTGTGCTCGTATACCACCGGATTGTGCGCCGACAACTTGCTTAAGATTTTCAGATCAGCCCGGATCCGCCGTAGCTGCTTGCCCCGAGCCTGCGCTTCCACAAGATCACAATGGGCGCAGCGCGCGATGGCATCGTAGAAGTGATAGACCAGCGAAGGGACCATCGCTGCGGCTGCCTTCTGGTACTCCTTCGCCCGGTCGAAATGCTCTACCGCCCCGGCGAAGTCCTCACCAAATAGTCGCACGATTCCCTCGCACAGGTGTGCGTTGAAGAGCCCATGTCCATCGCTGGCACCCACGGCAAACTGCAGGTAGTCGCCCAGATTCGTCACCGCACCATCCAGGGTCCAGGGTCTCTGCTCCTCTCCCATCAGGTTGAGGGCTGCCTGCAGGTAAAGCCGCATGTAGCCGAGGTACGCGTCCTGCTTGATCTGTACCAGCACTTCCGTGTAGTAGGTCAACTCTGTCCGGATATCTACCAGGTTACGCCCCGAGAAGAAGAGGTGGTAGGCGTAAACCCCGGAGTTCGTACCGGCAAACTCCAGGTCGCCATTTTCCAGGGCGCGCTTGTAGGCTCCAAGTAAGGGTTCAAATGTCTCTCGCAGCGACTCCATATAGTGTTGGCTGGTTGCCGCTGCCGTGAAGGCCGTGCGCGGTCGGTGCTCACTCTCCTCCAGCTTGTCCTGCAACTCCAGGGCCATCTTCCCGAAATGATAGCCACGTTTGTAATCGTCAAGTACTCCGCAAAGAATCGTTCCATAGAGCGCATATCCGAAGGGGGATACACCCGCATTTCCATAACGTGCCGAGAGCTCAACCTCCTTGAGGACAAGGGCAGCAAATAGGTTGGGGTCCACCACGTAGGCAGTGGACGAGATCCTGGTGGCGATGCGCATGGCGGTCAGTACCCGAGGGTTGGTCATGGGGGGCAGATTCACCAACTCGGGAATGCTCCGGCGGGAAAGTGCCAGGCGGGTCTTCACCAGAGACCAGCCCACGTAGAGAAGGCCGGGGCTGAAGGGAATCTTCACCTTGAGCTTCTCCAGCACCTCCAGCCCGGTCTTCAGCGCCTCTACCTTGCGAGCCCGGGCAATATCGCCTTGAATCTTTGTTTCATACACGGGAATCTGGTCTTCCAGACTGGCAGCTTTCTCCAGCACCACCGCGACGAAGTCCTCCATCTCCGGGAACTCAGTACAGAGATAGGATACCTCTGCAGCCTCCCGGTGGAGTTGCAATGCTAGGTCGTACAGATCGGTCCACGCCTTGTCGGGGAGCAACTCGATCCCGATCCGCACGCAGTTGAGAGCGGTTCGATAGGCCGCCGCGGATTTGGCGCGCCGCGCCGCCATCAGATTCAGCTCGGCCAACTCCTGCCGCTCTTCCTCTGTCCGGGCCAGGGAGCGGCCCTCGTTGAGTTGATTGACGATGCCAAAAACCCGCCGAGAACGCTTCTCCGTCGGGGTATCGTTAAGCAGCAGCCCGATTTGCCGATGCACCGTCTGGCGTGCCTCTTCCGGAATCAGGGAATACGCCGCCTGCTGCACCTTGTCATGGGCGAAACGGTAGTTCACCGCCTGCAACAGCACCGCATCAAGCATCCCGTCCGCCAGCTCACTGCTCTCCAGCTCCAGGTACTTGTAAGCATCGCCCAGCAACAGAATCAACCCCTCGGTAACCGCTTCCTGCAGCGCCGAGATGACCTCGCTTGGACCCTTCCCCGAAACCAGCGCCAACGTCTGGAGACGGAACTGGCTACCAATGCACGCTGCCAGCTTCAGCGCCTGCTGGGAAGAGGCGTTCATCCGACGGATCTTGTCGGCCATCAGGTCGACGACGTTGTCCGTGATCCGTTCGCCTTTGATGCGGTGGATGTCCCACAGCCATTCCCCGGTATGTACGTTAAAGTGAATCAACTCGCGGGCATGTAGCGACTTGAGGAACTCGCCCATGAAGAACGGGTTACCGCCGGTCTTCTGTTCCAGCAACTCGGCCAGGGGGAAGGCATGCTGAAGAGTGCAGTTCAGAGTCTCTGCCACCAGTTGATTGATATGGGGCAACGGCAGGGGTTGCAGATCGATCCGGTTGATGGTGGTGGCCGCCTTGGTGATGTCCTCGATGGTCCCACGCAAAGGGTGTGCCGCATCAATTTCGTTATCGCGGTAGGCGCCAATGACGAAGAGATGTTGGTTTTCCGCACCCGTCAACAGAACCTGCAGCAGGTTCAGCGATGCATTGTCTGCCCACTGGAGGTCGTCCAGAAAGATGACCAGGGGGTGGTCTTCCTGGGCGAAGACGCCGAAGAAAGCATGGAAAACCAGGTTTAAGCGATTGAGCGATTCTGCCGGCGGCAGCTGGGGTACCGCTGCCTGCTGTCCAACGACTAGTTCCACCTCTGGAATCACATCGACGATGACTTGCCCGTTGGGGCCTACCGCCTGCCGAATCTCATCGCCCCACTGGGCAAGTCGCTCGTCGCCCTCCGAGAGCAACTCCTTGATCAGCCCCTGGAACGCGTCGATGAGGGCGCCGTACGGGATGTCCCGCTTGTACTGGTCGAATTTGCCCGAGATGTAGTAGCCGTGCCGCCGGGTGATGGGCTTGTAAACCTCTTGAACCAGGGATGTCTTGCCAATCCCCGCAGAGCCGGAGACGAGCATCATCTCCCGGTATCCCTGAGCGACACGCTCAAAAGAGTCCATGAGCAGCGCCACGTCGTTGTCCCGACCGTAAAGCTTCTGGGGGATACTGAAGCGGTCCGATACGTCCACCTCACCCAGGGGGAAGCCTGGGACATCATTCCCCGCAACCCACGCTTGCTCACACCGCTCCAAATCCGCTCCCAGTCCTCGTGCACTCTGATAACGATCCTCTGCATTCTTGGCCATTAGGCGCATGACCAGGTCTGAGAGCACCTGGGGAATCTCCGGGTTGCGTTCGCACGGATGGGTTGGTTCCACGGCCAGATGGCAGTGCACCAACTCGGCGCGGTCCGTGGTATCAAACGGTGGCCGTCCACACAGCATCTCGTAAAAGGTTGCTCCCAGCGAATAGAAGTCAGTACGATAGTCCACCGGCCGGTTCATGCGGCCCGTCTGCTCAGGAGACATGTAAGGCAGGGTCCCCTCCATCCCTCCAGTGATGACCACATCCTCCTGTCTTCCCACCATCTGCATGGCCAGTCCAAAATCGATCACCTGCACAACATCCCCGGGCACCGTATGGACCATATTCTTGGGGTTGATGTCCTTGTGGATGATGTTCCTGGCGTGCAGGCGGGTCAGTATCGTCGCCAACTTGCAGGCTAGTGGCAGAAACTCGGCAACCGTAAACGGGCACCGGTCGAGGCGCTCTCTTAGTGGTTCAGCACCGATGTCTTCCAATACCAGCGCTAGTCCACTGCGGTAACGCTCCAAACCGACAACGCGGGGGATACCCTCGATGTCAAGCCGGTTGAGGATCGAATACTCATGCTTGAGCCGAGCGACATCCTGGGGTGTCGGGTATTCGCTGCCAAGTACCTTGATGATGACCTTAAATTCAGGGTCGTCCAGACTCACCGCACGGAAGACAACCGTCTTGGACCCCTCGTAAATCTTGCGGGTGATACGGTAGCCAGGCACCGTGGCCGGACTGCTCGGCACAGGTGGCGTAGCCCTGACCCGGGAGACATGGGTAGAGGCCCAGTCAATGTCACTTTCCGGCTTCTCCACGGGCACAACGACGGTCCCGCCGCCAGTCCTGCCATCATCGTCAGCAAGTTTCTGCGCGGTCTCCGTATTCTCCCACGAGACCAGTTCCTGATCCGTCAGCGTACCGACAGAGGTCAGTTCCCCCCCCAGGTTACCAAGCTCCGTGCGGGGAACGTCCTCGATGGCGATGGGCGAGGCCCCGGTTTCCAGTTCGATCATGCGCAGCGCTTCTTCCACCCCGGCCGCATTGCGGTAGCGGGCTTCGCGGCGCTTGTGCAGGCAGCGCATCAATACTGCCTCTACCGCTAGGGGATACCCTTTTACCAGGTCAGAGGGACGGGTTGGAGTGTGGGTCAGGATCTCCCGCATCAGAGTCGTTACGCTCTGACCCTCAAATGGAAGCACTCCGGTAGTTGCCTCATAAAACATGACACCAAAGGAGAAGAGGTCCGCCCGCACATCAACGCTGCTGGAATCTTCAAACTGCTCCGGAGCCATATAGTGCGGCGTGCCCAACACAGTCCCCGTAGCCGTGAGCCGGTTGGCCAGATTGCCGGATTGGAATTTGGCCACCCCGAAGTCCATCAGCTTGGGGACCACCAGGTCATGGACCCGGTGCAGAAAGACATTGGAAGGCTTCAGGTCGCGGTGCACCACTCCGTCCCGGTGGGCGTGACGCAAAGCTTTTGCCAGCAAACCGAAAAGCCAGAGCGCTTTGGGTATTGGCATGGGAGTGCCAGCCGCACGGTAGTAAGTCGAGAGGGAGCAGCCGTCCAACAACTCCATTACCATCCCAGAGGCCTCAGGAAGCTCCAGGATGTCGTGTACCGTCAGGATGTTTGGGTGACGCAGGTTGGCCTGAATACGCGCCTCTTCCATGAAACGAGCGACGAGCTGTTGGTCCTTCTGAAAGTGAGGGTGCAGTATCTTCACTGCCACCACGTGGCCCAACTTCTGGTGGGTGGCAACAAAGATCGTTGCCATACCTCCGCTGGCCAACTCACCGTCTATGACATAAGGTCCTAGCTTTACTCCTTGCACCGCTCCGTCCTCACAAGGCTGCGTGAGTAGCTCTTATACCATAAGTTCAGATGCCTGGAGCACCAATTCGTTGCGCGACACGCGTGCGCCGGGAGTTTCCCGAGATGATCCCCCATCCGAAGCGAGGGTTCTTGAGCAGTCTTGGCAATTGCGACCAGAGGACTCTGAGCAGCTTGCCGCGAAAGTGAGGGTAGAGCTGATCGTATGCCCACTGGATGCCGTCCTCCAACTCTTCTGGTGACATCTGGCTGGGCTGAAAGACGGCGTGGGACCAGGCAAAGTGGCGTCGTTGCCGGTCCGGCAAAAGGCGGCCTTCGGCCGCCAGCTTGTCGTGGAGGCGCGTGCCGGGAAAAGGAGTCAAGGCAAAGAGATTGGCATCGTCGATGCCCAACTCCTTGATCGCCTCCACGGTGTGCCGGAAGACGTCGGGGCCGTCGCGGTCGAAGCCGAAAATGAAGAAACCGCTGACGACAATGCGCCGAGCATGTAATTCCTCGACGAAGGAGCGGTACCGCGCCACCTGATTCTGGTGGACTTTCGCCTCATCAAGGACCTCCCGGTTGAAGCTCTGGAACCCAATCTGCAGGTTGAAACAACCCGCCGCCTGAAGCGCATCAAGCAATTCGGTATCGCCCGCGATATTTGTCGGTGCCTGCGCCAGGAAGAACTTCCGACATGGGGCAATGGCCCTCAGCAACTCCAAGGCGTAGGCCCGGTCGGCGAAGATGTTCTCATCGACGAAGATGAAAGCCTTCTGGCGCAGTTGCCGGATCTCCTCGGCCACTAGTTCCACTGGACGCGTTCGATGCTCATGCCAGGGAACGTGCGGCAGGTAGCAGTAGTGGCAGCCGTTGGGGCAGCCACGGGTCGCCTCAACCGCGGTGAACCAGCTGCTCTCCCCCAGCAGATCGCGGCGCACCGGAGGTACGTGGCGCATCTCCGTTGCCTTCTCGGCGCGGTAGACTTCCTGCAACTTGCCCGCTTCGGCATCCCTGAGCAGCGCAGGCCAGGTGTATTCCGCCTCCCCCACAACCACTGCGTCGGCGTGTTCCAGGCACTCCTCTGTCATGATGCATGCATGAACTCCGCCCAAAACAACCCGCACCCCTTGTGCTCGGAATCGGTCCGCAATGGCGTAAACTTCCTGCGAGGCAAAAGTAGTTACCGTGATCCCCACCAGGTCAAACTGCCTGTCAAAGGGGATCGGCTCCCATCCCCCATCAGCTATCGTCACCTCATGGCCGTCGCTAAGGGCAGCCAGCAGCCCGAGGCCCAAAGCCGGGAACTTCACCGCTTGAGCATATCTAATCTGTTCGTGCCCGCCCTGTTGCGACCAGCGGGGCTTGACCAGCAGGATCTTCATTACACCTCAATCATGGAGCCGCTTGTAGTCGAGGAAGTCAAAGCCGTTGCCAGGATTCTGCGGAAATGGTGGTTTGCCAATCAGTATCTCAAGGTCGATAAGGAGGCGCCGGGCTTTGCGCGACAAGGTCTCCTTCAGCGGTAGCTCCCAATCACTAATGAGGGTGTTCAATGCATCCACAAATACCGCCCCGGCTCGCTGCAGCGCGATGTCGCTCCACAGGCCTGAAGCTTGAAGTAATAGCAGCAAATCCTCCCGCGGAAAGACCCTGGCGAGGACCGGAAGATCCTGCTTGAAGTGAAGCAGGAACCGGGTCGTGATCCGGCGCAGGTCCGGTAGCGGAACGGATAACGTGAAAATCCGCTCACAATCCAGGAATGAAACCCCCTCCGAATTCCAGAAATCGATGAACTTGTCTATGAGTTGGGGAGGGGCGTGGGATAGGAAATGCGCCGCAATCTTGTCTATGATGATCTGAAAACGCTCCCATTTTGCCATCTTCACGTAGGACTTCAACGTGTGCGCATCGACCCTGTCCTCCTGAACACGCATCGCAATGTGCTGGGCGTACTTGCGGTAGTTGGTCAGGATAAACGCCATCCCCCAGCCGCAAGGAGTGGTCCAAACGCCGGCATCACCAACGAAGGCCACACGGTCAACTGCCAGCCCCTGACTGAGACCACCGGACGGATACCAGCCGTACTTGATCTCCTTCACATACTTCTGCCGACGGTCTCCATTTGGAGTGACCACTTTGCTGTTCACGCGAAATGGGCTGCCCAGAGTTTCTTTGTCAATGATCTGCTCAAACTGAGCTTTCATTACATCCACATTCACCTTGGCCCGACGCAGGTAGAGGACCATGGGGAAAGAGGTGTGCCCATCAAGGATCTCCCACTCCATCACCGGGCGCCCCTCTTCAAGCGAGGCGCCGCGATCAGCAGTCAAGTCGTCAAAGGTCCCCCACAACATGTAGTCGCCAACCCGCATCTGCTCAGTGGGGTGGGTATCGTCACCAGAGAATGGATAGTTGGGCAGAGTCGGGTGATGGACTATCCAACCATAAACCGACCACCAGTAGTACTCTTGCTCCCACAATGAATGGTATGCCTTCTTGATGGGAGAATCGTGCCCCGAGGCATCGATCAGAAGCTTAGCCTCAAAATCCCCTACCGAGGTCATTACCCGGACCCCTGACTTCTCGACATGATGGTTATAAACCACCACGTTGAACTGAACGGTGGAGCCCTGCCCCTTACCGCTCCCGCCATGCTCCATGACGCGCTCATGAAAGAAGGTCAATAACTTCCCCTCATTCAGGAAACGGTACCCCTGAGGCAACCGGGCGTCCCAGAAACGCGACTCCTGGGAGGCCGTATCACAAATGAATCGACGGACGCCCTCACTATGGCAGTCATCAGGAATGTCAGCAGAATCCAACACCAGCCCTGGAACAAACCAACTGCGATCGCAACTGCTCGCACTAGCCTTCTTATCCAACACCAGCACGCGCACGTACCTGGATAACTCAGAAGCGATTGACAGTCCCGCCGGCCCCGCACCTGCCACAATCACATCGTATCGGCTGCTCAGTGCCATTCTTCCCTCCGCCCACCATATTTCACAGGATCAGTAGAACAGCGAAAGGATGGCAAGTCAATGGTCAACGGCCCCGACGGCCATTGCCACGCACCACCTCCTGAGTTAGATTGTCGGTAGGAGGTTACCATGCGTGCCATGCTGCTCTTGTCCGCGGCCCTGCTGTTCGTGGCAGGCTGTGCTGACCACAACTCAGGACAGGATGCCTGGTCCCGCCCACAGGAAATCGCCCGGGAAACTGTCGGCAACGTGGAGACCGGAATCGACACTCACGAATCCCTCCCCGACCTCAGCGGGACAGTCTACCTCGCGACCGAACTCATCGCGACTGAGCCAACCGATCAACTCAACGAAGCCTGGGCCGCCATGGTTGCCGACTATACACTGGCCATCGCCTTTGTCGTTGTTGCTCACGATGTGGCCAGCCAGACCATGGAAGTAGATCTCACCTCCGCCTGGATCGACCGGCTCTTGCAGGATGACAAACCTGTTAGACCGCAAGCCTACCGCTTTGCCCTTGAGCCCGTCCGCCTCAATCTCAATCTCACCGGGCAGGAGTTCACCATCGACGGCACCTTCGCCATCGACCTTGTACCTATGGCGGTCAACAAGCCATTCCACGTCCACGGCGCGGTTGGTAGTGGCAGCTTCTCACCAGACGGGCAGCAGATCACAGAACTCCGCCTCGAAGGATTTCTCTCTGAAGATCAAA
>CALGBT010000422.1 GCA_937884235.1 uncultured Pseudomonadota bacterium | reverse complement strand
CCACCGATGTCGTTCATCGATTACATTCCGGGCACGTTGTCGAAATGATACCCGGCGAGGCGACCGAAGTTGATGATGGGGCGGAGAAGCGTTGGCTGAAGCCGGCGCGGCTTGGAGGCATGGAAGGTTTTGTCTTTGCCGATGCCGTGGGGCCTTTGGTGTCAACGCTCCCGGCGCCGGCAGATCTCTGGGCGAATCTTCTTGCAGCTCTCCCTGCGCAGCCGACGGGCACTTGCGCTCCGGTGATGTTGGTGGCTGACCTGTTCCGGCGGCCCGGTGAGGAGTTGCTGGTTTACGCTCTGGGCGATGTGGACTGTCAGCGCTGGCTCGGCATTTTTGATTCCACCGGGGGGGAGTTGCTCTTCTCCCGTCACGACCGGGTGCTCTGGGAGGTTGCTGCGAGGGTCACTCCCGAGGGGCCGAAGGTTCTCCAGTTGGCTGCGAAGTCATTGGAAGATGACGGCACCCGGGGGGGCTCCGACCTGCTCTTCTATCTGGACCGCGAGGGGGCTGGATTCGCACCCGTCCTTGAGCTGATAGAGAGCCGCTTCGAGCTTTCGCCAGAGCAGGGCAAGTACACTCTCACCCGCCTGGAGCATTTGCGTCCCGCAGCGAGCAAGTGGCTGCTGCAGCACAGTGCAACGAGTCGCCTCTTCAAGGGAGGCAAGGACCTGGACAAGACGGAAGAGCGTTCCTACGAGTTTGGCAAGGACGGCTTTGTGGAAGTTCCCCGCCCTGCCGGAGTTGGATTCCTGCCGCTTCCTGAGCCAACCATCACCGAAGGGATTGCGCCCATGACGGTCGGAGAGTGAGCTCCTACCTCTCCTAGTTGGTAGCCATCCGACAAACAACCCACATGCCCGTTCCACACGGGATGTCGTTCCAGAGGCCGTTGGCCAGCACCTGACCGCAGTCCTCGCCGGTGCCGTAGTCGTTGGGTTCGTTGGCATTCCAGTATTCGTAGAGGAGCGGGCTGCCGTCGGCCCATACCCAGGTGCCTTCTTCTGACAGATCATTGAGACCGATCCAGCTTGCTTTGGCTCCTGCGGCGATGGCAAAGGCGTCTTTGACGGGAATGTACTCTTCTTCGCTATCGAACCAGGCGAGGTCGGCGCCGGGCCCTTCGAGTTGGCACTGGGTCCGTGCGTTCTGCCAGTTGAGGTTGCCGGGATAGTAGTAGAAGGTCGAGCCGGGAATGGACGGCTCGGGAAAGAGCGGGACGTTGCCGGTGCAGCCCGGCTTCTGGTCGGGGACTCCGTCACAGTCCTGGTCGATGCCATCGCCGCAGATTTCGGTGGCCCCGGGGTGGATATTGGGGTTGGAGTCGTCACAGTCGCCGGTGCAGGGGCCGAAGCCATCCTGGTCGGCATCCTCGCCGGGAAGGCAGGCATCTTCGCAAACAATGGCGTACTTGTTGGTGCACTTGGCGTCATTCCAGAGTCCGTTGGCAAGGAGCTGCGTGCAGTCCTCGTTGCCGGAGTTGTTGGGCTCGCCGCTGTTCCAGTTGGTGTAGTCTGGCGCTGAGCCGTCGGCCCAGACCCAGGTGCCCTCGCTAGCGAGATCGTTGAGTCCGATCCAGGCCGTCGAGATACCGAGGCTGGCTGCCTTGTCTCTGGCCCAGGCGTTTTCGGCGCCGCTGTTGATGATGACGAGTTGGGACCCGTCCGCGGCGCAGTGAGGCATGGCCTCTTCGAAGGTGCGGGGGACGGGGCAGAAGAGGTAGCGGTGCGTGGCCTGGTAGGCTTCGATGCAGTCGGGGCAGTCGTAGCCATCGTCGGCCATGCCGCTGCAGGATTGGTCGATGTTGTCGCCGCAGACTTCGGGGGCGCCAAAGTAGATGGTGGGGTCGGTTTCGTCGCAGTCCCACTGGCAGAAATAGCCATCGCCGTCGAGGTCGCCCTCGGCGTTGCCCAGGCAGTCGGCCAGTTCGCCAGCCTGAGTGCGGCGGGCAAGGAGGAAGTTGATGGTGGAGGTGACGTTGTTGGCCACGTTTTCGGCGGAGTATTCGCGCTTGGGGTCGGCCTCGACCCATGGCAACAGAAACTCGGACAGGGACTCCACAAAGGTCACGGATTCCAGTGAGTCCAGGATCGGCATGAGGTCCACCAGAGACTGCTCGTAGATGTCGCGGCAGAGTTTGATGCCCATGCACCGGGCAAAGAGGTGACCTTTGCCGCTGTAAAAGTCTCGCTTCTGCGCGAAGGTCTGGTCGACGCCCCAGGGGAGCATGGTGAAGTACTCGTCCCCGTCGCTGTGGAGGTAGTAGTTGTTGATAGTGGGAGCGTAGCCGTCCCAGTGGCCGATGTATTGCTCAAGCACCCACATGCGTGACATCTGCTTCAGGTCGGCATAGGGGGCGACGGAATCCATCCACGTTTCGTCCGGGGCCTGGGCGGCCTCGATGAGGGCGAGGACGTCAGAGATGTCGGAAGTGCTGCCCTCATCGATCTCGAGTTCTCCGGCTTCGCCGGGGACGACGTCGCTGCCGTAGTCACCTTCGTAGAGATGGGTGGTGGCCTGATAGAAGCGGGAGAGGAAGATGTCGTCAGGAGTCTCGATGTTGGCATAGAGACCGTAGTCCTCGCCGTTGATGGTCACCCAGGCGTAGCCGGTGCGAGGGGCGGATACGTCAAAGGCCCGGAACATTCGGTAGGCCAGGGCTTCGTGGAGCATGGCATGGTCCTGGACCATGTTGTTCAGGGTGAGCTTCTTAAGACCAAGAAATCTCTGTCCCTTGACTGAGTAGTTCATCTTCACTTTGAAGGCGGCCTTCTTGTCAATGGGGCGTTTTGACCCCAACTGCCCCTTGATGCGAACACCCACTTCGAGAGTGTCGTAGGTGGTTTCATCGATGCTGACAGTGACGGTCCCGGGGACGTAGAAATAGGGGTCCTGCTTCAGGGACTCGATGGAAACCTCCGAAAGGGTCAGGTCGACCTGGATGACCTTGAAGGGATCGAAGAGGAGGTTGTCGAGGTCCTCTGCGGGGAGGTTCGGTTCTTCCGGGGTGGGAGTGTTTTCGGCCCATTCGCCAGTCTTGTCAGGCAGCAATCCCCAGGTGTTGCCAGCGGCGAAGAGCGGTGCGACGACGGAATCGACAGTGTTGCCGTCGGGGTCCAGCAGGAAGACTGTGTCTTTGCCGCAGCCGATACCAAAGGTGAAGCCGATCTCGTCGGGGGTCTGACGGTAAAGGACCAACCGACCGCCGGGTGGGATTACGGGCTCGTCTGGGATTAGCCAGATCTTGTCGGGGTCGAAGGGGTTGTCGCTGAGTGCGTAGCCGATGAGAAAGACGGGGTCTTGGTCGGAGAGGTTGACCAGTTCAACGAAGTCGTCTTCGTGGCACCCGACTTCATTAATGATCGGAGTGCCCTGGGGGACAACCACTTCAGGTTCGAGCTCGGGTGCGAGGTCTTCAATCTCGTTGCTCCATTCATCCTCGACGTGGAGTTCCTCGAGAGCGTCATAGGTTTCGGCGAGGAGGTCAACTGGCTGGAGGTCTGTAGCGATCTCAGCAGTAGGGGAGTCAAGGGCGATATCTGCCAGTTCCGGTGGCAGGTCTTCCGTTGGCAGTTCCTCTGGCTGGGTTGAGTCGGCAAGGTCTGCCGGGGTTGTAGCGTCCTCCTCCGAGGAGAGGTCTGCAGGATGTATGTCGGGCTCGTTTTGCAGCAGCACGGGGCAATTGCTGCCACCGTTGCATGCGGCTGCGAGGAGGAGGACGAGCGAGAATGCGAGCGTGAGCCGATGTGTGTTGTTCATTCAGCTATTCCGTTGCGCAATTGCCGAGGCCGTCGTGCGTCGAAGGTTCGTCGCCGGCGAGCTGAGCGGCCAGGTGGAGGGTGCGTTCTGCGACAAACTGCTGCAGGCCAAAGATGTCGTCACCATCGGGACTGCCGCCGGGCAATCCCTCGGTGAGTGCGGCTTCAAATTCGTCGGTGGAGTAGAAATAGCTGCCATTGGCCATTCCGGGACGGACGATGGCAGCTGCGCTTTCGAGCCACGTTGCGAAGGTTGCTGGTTGGAGGCCGCCTTCGAGCATCTCAGCAAGGTAGCCACGATACTTCTGGTGGAATTCAGGCACTGCGAGCAACCTGTCCAGCAGTGGTCGCTCGGCCAGCGGGCCGCAGGTCGGCTCGTTGGCAGCGAGGGCCAGGAGTTGTTCCTGGGTGCAGCCGCAGCCGTGTGAACCAAAGGCCTTACTGGCATCCCACGGAATGGGCGTGAAGATGCCCTCCTGTTCATAGAGGTAATAGCTCTCTCCGGTTCCGTTGTAGCTTTCGAGATTGGCGAGGGCAGTGTTCCAGGCGAGGTACCGCAGAGTGTCGTTGACGTCCATGATTGATGCCCAGTCGCCGGCAGCGCCGTCGTGCAACACCTGGAGGAAATTCAGCAGGGCGGCGTGGTTGGTGGTGCCGGCATTCTTTTCGACGTCGAAGCCGGGATAGTCGGCAAAGGTATCGCCCAGGTCCTGAAGCGTGCCGGCCGGAGCGTTGGCTTCGTAGAGGTCACCGTTGTCATTCTTGAAGTGCTCGTCGAGGAAGAAGCCGTCGTCTACCAATTCCACCATGAGGTAGGTGCCCAGGTGTTCCCCGCCAATGGTGAGGTCGACGAAGGCCGAGCGGGGGGCCGGCACACCCAACTCGCGTCCCAGGCGATAGGCCAGGTGCTCCCGCAGCAGCGAGGGATCCCCCCAGGCATTGTGCAGCGCGACCTTCTTGGTTCCGCAGAACTGCTGGATGTCGACGTAGCGATTGAAATCGAGCTTGAACGAGAAGCGATGGCTGCCTGATGCCGCGATCTTGGTGATAGATTTGCCCCCCTTAATGCGCAGGCCGATGTTGGGGATCTTGATGGTGCTGAACTGAAAATCGGCGGCGCCCCATGCTTCGGCTTCCGGCTGGGCCAGCATGCTTTCCCAGGCAGAGGCCTCGAGATTGAGCGTCAGCGGTGTGGCTCGGTCCCAGAGGAAGGGGTCATGGCACTCGGCGAGTTTGAGTTTCAGCTTTGTGTTGACGGCGTCGGGGGTTGGTTGCAGGAGTTGCCAGTTGCCCTCACCGTCAGGGAGTCTGCCCAAGCTCGTGCCTTCGGGAGGGGCTTGTCCCCACCATGAGACCTGGTCGACCAGGTCCTGCCCGTGGACGAGAAGGAGTGCGTCGTTACTGCCCAGCTTGAAGGGAACGGAGTGGTTGGCACTCCACTCGTCGCTGGCGATGGCCTCGATGTAGATTCGCTCGCCGGGCTGCAGGGTGATGTTCGGAAGGGGCTGGAGGGGATGGCTCGGGTCGCCGTCGACGACTGAATACTCGGCGAGGTCAACGGCTTCATCGCCGGTGGCCAGCAGTTCAAACCAGTCGGGGCCACCATTGGCATCTCTGGTTACCACTTCGTTGATCTGGAGCAGCGGTTTCTGGTCTGGTGGCAGGTCAGGGATGATCAGGTCAAGGGGGGGAGGGAGATCCTCGCTACTGTCAAGGTGCGCGTCCTCATCAGGGAGGAGCGCATCTTCAGCGATGTCCTGCCATCTGCTCGGTCCATCCTCTGGGGTTGCGAATATGTCCGTCGTGCCAACCTCCGGTGCGGCCTGCTGGTCGCTGAAGGTGTCGGCGGAGGTGGTGGACGCATTCGAACTGCAGGCAGCGGGGGCGACGGCGAGAAGCAAAATAGTGGGTAGGGCGCGTCTGTCCATTCCAGCACTCCATTCCGGAGACGTTCTCACATAACGTTCATTGCCAGAAGTCCGCGGTGCATGGTTCGCGTATCTATGCCGCGGGCACAAGCCCCCCCAGTACGGTAGTTCAAAGGGTAACTTTAGGAGTAAGTCGAGTCCAGAATCAGGACTGTCTGAGAGGGGTGCGAGCTACTTTGCCCAGAGGGAGCCGTTCTGATTCCAGTTGGTTCCGGTGTAGTAGCAGCCGCCGCCTTCCGAGAGTCCGTTGGCGGCAACGTAGTTGACGTGCCCGGAGTTGCATTGCGGATGGTCGGAGAAGACATAGCCGGGGCGGTTGGCTGCGCACTCGAAGTTGAGATCCTTGTTGCGGTCCATGGACCAGTTTTCGCTGTTGGTCTTCTTGGAGGTCCAGACGTTGTTGACGTTCTTGACGAAGCGGCTCTGGTTGGCGCAGTTGAAGCGGAAATACCCGATGGTGTTGAGCAGATTGATGGTGGCATCGGCGAGTTTGCTGGGGGCACCGTCGACGGAGAGGTCGCCGGCGGGGCCGATGTTGTCGCCGTGGGCGATGGAGTTGGAGCGGATGACCACCACCCGGGTCCATCCACCACCGTCGCTAGACATATCGCAAAGGGCCTTGAGGGCTCCGCCGTCGCCCTCTGGGTCGAGCCAATAGAGGCCGTCACCGCTGGCATCACCGGCGTCGAGGATCTCTTTGCAGGAGAGGGCGGGGTTCTGTTGGTGGCCGAGGCGGTGGACGCATGTTCCATCTTTGCAGAGTTGGTCGGTATCGGCGCAGTCGACGGGGTCGTCGAGGAAGGATGAGCCGATGGCGTTGCAGGTGAGTTGCACAGTTCCTTCGCAGCTCGTGGTGTCCGGAGCGCAGGCCTGGGCGACGCAGGCATCTTCGGGGGCCTTAGCCGGGTCGCAGTAGAAGCCGTTGTCGCAGAGGCCGTGGTCGATGGTGCTTAGCAGGGAGTCGGTTTCTTCGTCACAGACGTCGACGGTGCAGACGATGTTGTCGTCGGGGTCGGGCGGAGTTCCCGCGGTGCAACCGGAATCGGGGCTGCAGCTTTCAGCTCCGTTGCAGTAGAGTTCGTCGTCGCAGTTCACTTCGGCTCCTGGGGTGCAAGCTGCGAGTGCACAGATGTCGCCGTCGGTGCAGGCATTGCCGTCGCTGCAGGGAGCGTTATT
>CALGBT010000421.1 GCA_937884235.1 uncultured Pseudomonadota bacterium | reverse complement strand
GATGCCAACGTACCGATTCTCAACGATGTCGATGCGCCCTACCCCGTTGGCACTACCCACTTCATTGAGGTAGAGGAAGAGGTCCAGTGCCCCGGTCTTGACGGTGCCATCATTACGGTTCACGACTTTGATGGGCGTGCCATCCTTGAAGTGGACCTCCAGCAAAGTCTCGACGTCGGGGGCATCCTTCGGGGCTTTGGTGATGGAATAGACGGACTCGGGCGCGATGAGAGAAATGTCCTCGAGAATCCCCGCCTCATGGCTGATGTGGAAGAGGTTCTCATCCTCGCTGTATGGTTTGGCCAGCGATGCCTTGATGGGTATGCCGTACTGCTCGGCATAGGCAATCATGTCGGTGCGGCCCTTGAACTGCTCCAGGTACTCGCCGTCCTTCCAGGGGGCGATGACTTTGATGCCGGGGTTCAGGGCGTAGTAGGCTAACTCGAAGCGGACCTGGTCGTTCCCCTTGCCCGTGGAACCGTGGGAGACGTACTCGGCCCCCTCGAGTTCGGCGATTTCTATCTGGCGGCGGGCGATGATGGGTCGCGCCAGGGCGGTGCCCAGGAGATACCGGCCTTCGTAGATTGCATTGCCGCGCAGTGCGGCGAAAATGTAGTGCTCAACGAAATCCTGCCGCAGGTCTTCGATGTAGACCTTGCTGGCGCCACTGGTAACCGCCTTTTGCCGGATGGCTTCGAAATCCTCGTCCTGCCCGACATTGGCGACATAGGCAATCACTTCATAGCCCTTGTTCGCCAACCACTTGAGAATCACTGAGGTGTCGAGACCCCCGCTGTAGGCTAGTACGACCTTCTTGGTACCCATCTTTCCTCCGCGCTCCCCGTTTGCATAAGTATTCTATGGGACGCAAGAATATGCATATTGCCATTGTCCTAAACAGTCAAGTGAATATCTTCTAGGCCCGCTTCTTCCTTACTGCTTCTTTGATCCGCTGAATGTGGCCTCGCCCCAGCGCCTTGACCTCACAGCCCAGCTCGAAATAGCGAGTTATCTGGGGGTCAGAGAGGATCCCGAAACAGTCGACAACGGCCACTGGCCCCCCGGCCCATTGGACGAGTTGGTCTGGGTCCAGAGCCAGGTAGGCTTCGTGCCGCACTGCCAGGATAACGGCCTCCACGCCCTGGACTGAGGCCGGCAGGTCCTTGGCCACGGTGAGATGTGCGAGCTTGTCCTGATTGCGGAAGAACCTCTTCCACGATTGCCCAGAGGTGGGATAGGTGTCTTGGTTGATGAACTCATACCAGTGGTCGACGTAGGGATCGTGAACCCGCATTTCGGCCCCCATCTCGGTGAGCTTGCGGACCACCAATTCCGACCCACTGTAGCGTGTATCACCAACGTCCTCTCGATATGATGCCCCACACAGCAGGATTTCGGCCCCGGCGATATACTTGCCCATATTGCGGAGCGCATCCCGGGTCAACTCCGCAACATGCAGGCTGCGGGTATCGTTGATGTCGATGGCCTGGGTAGTCATCTTGAAGATGTCGTCCTCGAAACCGAGGATGTGCTTGTATGACCATTGTCCAAGACCACCGTCTTTGGGGAGGCAGTAGCCGCCAATGCCGGGCCCCGGAAAGATCATGTTGGAATGGGTCGGACGAACCTTGATGGCCTTGATGACCTTGGTGAGATCGACGCCATTGCGCTCTGAGAAGAGGCTCCACTCGTCGAGGAACGCCAGGATCGTGGCCCGGTATGAATTTTCGATAATCTTGGTAGTTTCGGACTCGATTGGGCGGTCCATTACCGTTAGCGGGAACTCCTTGGTGTTGAGAACCTCAGACAGGAACTTGCTGACACGCACCCGTGCCGTCTCGGTGCATCCAGAGCAGACCCGCCAGAAGTCCCGAACTGAGCGGACATATTCGCGGCCCGGCATGACCCGTTCGAAGCTATGCGCAACCAGGGGATCAGACTTGATTCCTCGCAACTTGAATTGCCGCTTGAGGATAGGGAAGGCAACAAACTCGGTGGTCCCCGGGGCTACGGTTGTTTCGATGAGCACCATACATTCCGGGCTAATCTTCTGGCCCAGCATGAGCATGGATTCCTCCAGTGCCTTCATGTCGGTATCGCCCGTCCGCATATTCCCCAGTTCCTGCTTGACGTAGTCGCACTGGATATCCACCACCACGACATCGGCCATGGCAAGGCAGTCAGCGTTATAGGTGGCGGTGAGGGTCCGCTTCTCAATCACCGTCCGATGGATCATCGGCTCCACTTCCGGGTCCTCAGCTTTCACGGGGGAGATGCCGCGGTTCAGCAGCGGTATCTTCCAGTAGCTGCGAGTGCTGGGACGCTGGCAACCAATGACCAGTTTGCCGGGTTTGCCGGTGTTCTCATGGACAGAATCGGCAATAATGGCCGCCATAACAGCCCCCACGAAGCCCACGCCCAGGACCACGACAATCTCCTGTCCTTCTGCTCGGGCCAAAGTCACCCGCTCCTCAAGACGGGCTAGTTCGGCGGCATAGTCCGCGGGTTGCGGCAATGAAAAGGCTTCACCCTGGGGGCTTACTGATACTTCACTCATGGCTCCTCCTGGACGGTTCCACTCGTTCTCAGCGTCATAAGGACCGCCAATATAGTCTACGCGTAAGTGATGCGCAACCCCGGATGGCAGCCTCGTCGTCAGGCGTCACCCTGCCTGATACCATTGAGAAAAGCCGTGATCGCAGCGGCCGTGTCCTGCGAGTTAGAATGGATGAAAGTGTGATCACCCGCGATGCGCTGCATCCGGGCGCCGCAAAACGCACGGCGCAGCCTCGCAGTTTCACCGGGGAGGAAGCTGACGGTGAAGAGGGGGCGTAGCAACAGCACCGGACAGGTAATGGTGGCAGCCAGTGCGCAGATGTCGGCGGAAAAGGATTCGTTCA
>CALGBT010000420.1 GCA_937884235.1 uncultured Pseudomonadota bacterium | reverse complement strand
CAACAGCGTCGAGCCGCTTATGGTGCACGGACCGGCGTCCAGCATGGTCAACGTCGAGGCCACGAACTGTTGCTCTGTCGTGCTCTTGGGCACTGCCTGGGGGACCAGCTCGAGGCGATCGGCGAGGGGAGAGAGAGCCGAGGGGAGCGTGCTGGACGTGCGCTCCCGGTACCAGCTTTGTAGCAGCTTGGCCCGTCGCTCCATGTCAACGAATACGTCTCGAATCCGCATCTCGCGCAGGGGCGTCATCGCCCGTCCGGCAGCGATGGGGATGGTAACCCGGGGAACAAAGGGTGTGCCCTCCACCATGGGCGGGATGACGGCGCCCTCGGGCAAGTCAGCCAGGATCTCCCAGAAGCTGTTCATGGGCATGCGCGGAACGTTCGTAGAGCGTCCCAACTCCACCTCGACCAGGATCCGCCCGTCAACCAGGCGGCAGTCAACGTGCTGGGTGGCTGTGCGACCGTCGGGGGAGGGTTTGAAGTGGACTTGAGTGGGGCTTTCGACCGCGCTGTGACCACGACAGATGCCGTCGCGCAGGAGCGTGGAGATTGTGCGGAAGACAGCCCTCTCGGTGGCGTTCACTGGCTGGTCGGGGGTGGTTTGGCTCATCGCTTTGTCTCCTCTCTCTTGTCCGGTCCATTCCGGCAGCAGCACCGGCGAGTCGTTGGGCTAGAAAGCAAGGCCCGTGCCATCGTTGTGCGATACGTCGTAAGGTATTGGAATTGCAATGAAACATGGCAGTTGGTTCGGGTTCGAAGGAAGGCGCAGGATTCGGTACGTCGGGGTTCGACTCCGAGAATGCGGATCCAACATTCGAAGGCTTCCCGTCAATGACCGACGGGTGTCTTGACATCCTTTCTGACGGCCTCCTATACTCGCCGTGATAGGGCACATCCGGGCATTCGCTTGACGCTTTCTGTGGCCACGGGAGTGGGCCAGCGATGTCCCGAGTCATCTTCCATCCAGGGAAACGACCGCCAGGGCCAGGCAAGGAAGTAGCTCATGTCCACCAACGGAGTGTTGTTCGGGGCTGGCGGCTCCCAACCGCAGGCACCAGCTTGGCAGACAGTGCCGGTTTTCATCTCGTCGACCTTCAGCGACATGCACGGGGAACGGGACTACCTGGTCAAGCGAGTGCTGCCGCGCCTGCGTGCCTGGTGCGCCGACCGCAGGTTGCACTTGGTCGATATCGATCTGCGGTGGGGGATCACCGAAGCCGACGCAGCGGCGAACCGCCGCGCACTGGAGATCTGCTTCAGGTACGTGGACAAATGCCGCCCCTACTTCCTCTGTTTTGTGGGTCAACGGTACGGCTGGGTGCCTCGAGAAAGCGAGGTGGCCGACGAGACCATGGCCGGCTTTCCCGGTCTGGAAAAGCATGTAGCACGGGCAATCTCTGTCACCGAGATGGAAGTGCGTTACGCGCTGGCGAGAACGCTTGAACCAAGTGCACGAGGAGAGAAGACACCCCAGGAGGCATTCTTCTATCTGCGGGATCCGTCCTATCTGGCAGATATGCCCGCCGAGCCGCTACAGCGCCGGTTGTACTATACGGACGAAGCTGTGGCCGACGATGACGAGCGGGACCTGCTGCAGCGGCGCATGACCGAGTTTCGTGAGGTGACGATTCCTCGGTCGGGCCGTCCAGTTACCCACTATGCGGCTCATTGGACCGATACCGAGACAACGCCGGAACTGGCCATGCCCATGGCCTGCTTGTCGCAACAGTCGAAGACTGTCCGTGCCTGGCAGGATGGCTGGGAGAGAGCCGCAGGGATTCGGTGCTCCGGCACCGACCTGAGGGATGACGCCGAGGCGGCGCAGCAGGCGGAAGATTACCTGAAATTGCTCACAGGCGGTCGCCTGACCGACTTCCAGGCCGCCGGCCAAGACCTTGGTGAGGTCATCTTCGAGCAACTCACTGAAGCGATCAAGTTGCGCTTCCCGCAGCACCGTCCCAACCTCACAGCCAGTCCGCTGGACCGCGAACTCGAAAGCCACGCGGCGTTTGTGGAGGAGTGTCGGGGGCAAACGGTGCGGCGGGTTGGAGACACCGAGAAACTGACTGACTACCTGGCTGGGACCCATCGCCACATATTGGCCCTCGCGGCCCCTGCCGGCGCCGGGAAGTCCACGCTGCTGGCAAGCTGGCTGGACGAATTGGGGGCGCCGGCCGAAGGGACTTACGTGGCCTACCGGTTCCTCGGGCGCTCTGCGGCTTCGAGTCGGGTGGGGGCATTGCTCCGCTCACTCCTGGAGGAACTGAAGGAAGTCGCCGGATTGCACTCCGAGGACCTGCCCGAGGCCGAGAACAAGCTGAGGGAGCTCTGGCCGAAGGTGCTGCAGCAGTGCGGTGCTAAGCGCCGCTTGGTGTGCGTTCTGGATGGGCTGGATCAGTTGGAGACCGGGCTTGCGGACCTGAGTTGGCTTCCGCAGGTGCTGCCTGCCGGAGTGCAGGTGGTCGTCAGCTTCCGTACGGACGCAGAGGGGGGGGAGAGCCTGCGCGCTGGCTGGGAGGAGGATGCGCGCATCAGCCTGGTGCCGCTGGATCGAGGCTGGGACGTTACCAGCCGACGCCGGCTGGTGGACCACTTTCTAGAACGGTATCTCAAGCGCCTGGACGACCACTTGGTGATGCGGCTGTTGGCGAAGGATGGAACGGGAAACCCGCTCTTCCTGAGTGTGCTCCTGCACGAATTGCGTGTGTTCGGCTCGTTTGACAACCTCGCTGGGAAGATCGACGAGGACTTTGGCGCCTCTCCCGCTGAAGCGTTTGATGCAGTGCTGAGACGCCTGGAATCGGACCCTGCGCACTCGCCGCTGGCACCGGCCGAGGCCGTGCCCCGCATCATGGCGTACCTGGGCTACAGCCGATGGGGCCTGCCCCCCGAGGCGCTAGCGCTGCTGGTGCGGCGGGATTTGGAGCTGTCGGACGACGAGGAGGGTGCGACGCAGGCCAACGACACGGTCCACTTGTACCTGCATCAACTACGCCCCTATCTGGTGTACCGGGGACGGAGGGTGTGCTTCCGGCATGCGTGTTTCCTGGAAGCTGCGCAGCGGCGCTACACGTCGCCGGGCGTGGCGGGCGAGAAGGTGCTGCACCGCAGCCGCGCTGCTTGGCTGAGGGCGCTGCTTGACTTGTGCGATGACTACTCGAACCTCGAAGGCCCGGCGCTCCGTTATGCGTTGGAAAGCCGCATGGGACATGCGCTGGAATTGGGGGAGGTCGAGCGGGTCCTCGACGTGGCTCAAGACTTCAACTACTCCTTTCAGCGGCTGGAGATGCTGGGCGGGAAGGAGACGCAGGTAGTCGCAGCGGAGCTGCGGAGGGTGCTGGAGATGCCGCTGGCGAGCGTGCGCGGCTTGGTGCGAACCTGGAGCGACTTCTGGACCCATTGGGGACCC
>CALGBT010000419.1 GCA_937884235.1 uncultured Pseudomonadota bacterium | reverse complement strand
CAGCGACCTGCGAACGGGCCCAAAGGGCCCTGCGAACGGGAGCGCCAGCGACCTGCGCACGGGAGCGCCAGCGACCGCCCCCCCGCCTTTCCCCTTGCAGCATCCGCCTCGGCACCCTACACTTCCCTTTATGGTGCGCAGCCCCGGCCCCGCTGCATGCGCCCGCCAGCTCTAGGAGACAGATGCCCCGCGTCGGACTCATTTCGCTCTTCGTCGTGGAGAGTAACGGTATACGACTTCTTGCCTCTGCGCTGCGTCGTGCGGGGTACGATACTGACGAGTACTACCTGGGCTACCATCTGCACCATGTCAAACGCACCCTCGATGCCGACGACGTCAAGCGGCTCATCGCCACGATGCGGGAGCGAGGCGTGAGCGTCGTGGGACTCTCGGCGCGCATCGGCGCCCTCTTGCCCCAGGCCATTGAGTTGACCAGGGCAATTCAGCAGGAGCTGCGGGTACCTGTTGTCTGGGGAGGAGCCCATGTCACCATGGCCCCGGAAGAATGCCTTGACCATGCGGACTATCTGGTCCTGGGGGAAGGCGAGTCGGCCATGGTTGAGGTAACCAGCCGACTCATGGCTGGCGAGCTGGCGACGGACATTGCCAATGTCTGGACCCGAGCGGGAGGCACCGAGCAGCGCAATCCGCTGCGACCGCTGGTGGCCGACCTCGATTCCCTTGCCTATCCGGATTACCACAGCAACTCCGACAAATTCTGGTTCCGGGACGGCCGCATTGACGAGGGTGACCCCCTGGCCAAAGAGCCGGTCTATCGCCTCATGGTCACTCGGGGCTGCGTCAACAACTGCGGTTTCTGCGGAGTCAGTGCGTTTCGTCGCCTCTATGAGGGGCGAGGGCGTTTCTACCGGGTGCGGAGCGTGGAGAATACTCTGGCCGAGCTGGAGTATGCCCTGCAAGTACGCCCGAAGATCCGCCGCATCCGCTTCGACGACGAACTCTTCGTACCACGCAAGGACTGGCTGGAAGACTTCTGCCGGGAGTACAAAGCCCGCATCAACCTGCCCTTCGATATTCTGTCGAGCCCCCGGATACTCGACGACCAGACCATTGAGTTGCTGGCCGGTGCTGGCCTCGACCTGGTCTACCTCGGGGTCCAGACCACGGGGGCCGCGAACCAGGCGAGGTACGAGCGAACGGTACCGGACCACGATGTCCGGCGCTGCGTCGCCAAGCTGGCCGAGCACGGCGTCAGGCCAGTGGTGCAAGTTCTCATCGATGACCCCGATGCCAGTCTCGCCGAGAAGCGAGCGCTGCTGGGCGTGTTGCTTGCCCTACCTCGGCCCTACGACCTGCTCATCTACTCTCTGTGCCACTGGCCGGGGACCTCCCGCACGCTCCAGTTGCTGGAGGAAGGGCGGATCGGTCCCGAGGATGTCGAGGGGCGCAACGACAAGGTGCTGCGGCAGTTCAACGCCGACTTTACCCGGCCCCGGGCCGCGGTTGACGAGCTCTTCCTCGCCCTCTATATGCTCGCCAACAAGCGCCTGGTGCCGCGTCCGATCTTGTTCTGGCTCTCCAGTCACGGCTACTTTGCCGAGAACCCGCAGAGGGTGGTGGAGTTGGCTCGCGCAGTGAACATGGGCAAGCTCGTAGTGCGTGGTTCTTCGGCCCTGCTGCGGGGGGAACTCTCGTTCCACACGCTGCGTCAGTGGTTAGGAGATTGGAACAACCGATCTCTCCCTTCCATCTAGCTGCGACTTCTTCTACAATCTGGCGCGGTCGTACTACGGAGGGATATCGCATGAAAGCAGTCTACCTGGTTGCCCCGCTCAGAACCGCCATCGGCAGTTTCGGTGGAATCTACAAAGACATCCCAGCCAATGAGCTGGCCATCACTCCGGTGATGGAGACTATTCGACAGGCGGGCATCGATCCCGGCGAACTTGACGACGTCATTTTCGGCAACTGCTTCATGCGCACCGATGAGCCCAACATTGCCCGGGTCACGGCGCTCAAATCCGGCATTCCGTTCCACGTCCCGGGCGTGACCATTCAGCGGCAATGCTCTTCGAGCATGCAGGCCGCGGTCTTTGCCGCCCAGAAGATCATGGTTGGCGAGGCTGACATGGTGCTGGTTGGCGGTGTGGAATCCATGTCCACGGCCCCCTACGTTCTAAAGGACGCGCGCTGGGGCAAACGGCTGACTCACGGCCAGATGACCGACACGGTCTGGGAGGGGCTGACCTGCCCCAACACCGGACTGATCATGGGAATCACGGCCGAAAACCTGGCCGAGAAGTACGAGATCAGCAGGGAAGAGCAGGACGAAGTGGCCTTGACGAGCCACCATCGGGCCGCGGCGGCCGCTTCCTCGGGTCGCTTCGCAGAGGAAATCGTCCCCGTGGAACGCACCGACCGCCGGGGTCGGGTCACCGTCTTCGACAAGGACGAGCATATCCGCCCCGATATCACCGCCGAGGCATTGGCCAAACTGCGCCCCACCTTCAAGGGCGACGGGACGGTCACTGCGGGGAACTCATCGGGCCTCAATGATGGTGCGGCGGCGGCGATCCTCGTGTCAGAGGAGAAGGCGGTCAAACTTGGATTGAAACCCATCGCCCGGATAGTGGCCAACGCGGTTGCCGGTGTGGAGCCGGAGTTGATGGGCTACGGTCCTGTACCGGCGACGAAGAAGGCGCTCGAACGGGCCGGCATGACCCTCGACCAGATCGACCTCATCGAACTCAACGAGGCCTTTGCTGCCCAGTATCTGGCGTGCGAGAAACTGATGGGCCTCAACCGCGAGATCACCAATGTCAATGGTTCTGGTATCGGCCTGGGTCACCCCGTTGGGGCCACGGGCTTGCGGCTCCTGGTCTCCCTGAGTCACGAAATGAAGCGCCGGGGGAACAAATACGGACTCGCCACCCTCTGTGTTGGCGGTGGCATGGGCAAAGCTGTGATCCTCGAATTGGTCTGACATCCCCGGAGGAGCAAGTATGTTGCGAAGGCTGCTGACGACCGCGCTGGTCCTCTCTACTCTGCTGGCCGCGGTATCGGTCCAGGCCGACCTCAACCCCAACATTGACAAGAGGGCTTTTGACGTCTTCCAGGAGGGGCTGGAACTCTACAACAAGAGCGAGTACCTTGCTGCTCTCAAGAAGTTTCACAAGGCTCTGGACATCAGCCCGGAGTTTCTGGAAGCCAATTACTACGTAGCGGCCTCTCTAGCAGCGGGGGGAGACTGCACCTCGGCCATGCCTTACATCAAGAAAGTCCTGGACATGGACAACTCCTTTGCCGGAGCCCTCTTTCTGGCGGGACGATGCAGTTATCAACTACACAAGCTGCAGGATGCCAAAGAGTACCTGACGAGGGCTCGTCAACTTAAGGAAGACAGCCCCAAGATCCTCTTCCTGTTGGCCAAGGTCATGGGCGAATTGGGGGACAAGTCCACGGAAATCCAATATTACCAGGACGCAGTGCTGGCCGACCCCGACTTCTTTGAGGCCTGGTTCAACCTCGGCGTATCGTTGATGGAGGCGGACCGCAAGAGCGAGGGGGCCGAGGCACTGGAGCAAGCTTTACGCCTCTCCCGAGGCAACGTCGAGGCCCTGCAGCAGCTGGCTCAGGCCCTCGCCGAATCG
>CALGBT010000418.1 GCA_937884235.1 uncultured Pseudomonadota bacterium | reverse complement strand
CAAGGGAGACTTGAAATAGAAGGAGAGCCACTCCTGGATCCCCGGCATGCCCGCCCGGGATGCCAGATCCACCAGCAAAACCAAGTCCAGTACCAGTGGCGCAGCAAGGATCGAATCCCGGCAAAGGAAGTCGATCTTGATCTGCATCTTGCGGCCCATCCAGCCGAAAATGTCGATGTTGTCCCAACCTTCCTTGTTGTCCCCACGCGGCGGGTAGTAGTTGATGCGCACCTTGTGGTAGAGATCTTTATAGAGATCGGGGTAAAGATCGGGCTGCAGAATCGTATCTAGCACCGAGAGCTTCGACATCTCCTTGCTTTTGAAGGACTCCGGATCGTCAAGGACCTCGCCATCCCGGTTGCCCAGGATATTAGTCGAGAACCAACCGTCGACCCCCAGCAACCGAGCCTTGAAGCCCGGAGCCAGAATCGTCTTCATCAAGGTCTGACCGGTTTTGAAATCCTTGCCACCGTGGGGCACACCATTGAGCCTTGCCAACTCCATCAGCGCCGGGGCATCGTTGCTCAGGTGCGGGGCACCATTGATGTACGGGATACCATTCTTGATGGCGGTGTAGGCATAAACCATGGACGGAGAGATACGCTCGTCGTGGCTCTTGAGCCCGGCTTCAAAAGACTCGATGGTCTGATGCACCGCGGTCGGCTCAATATAGACTTCAGTACTGCCACACCAGATGACCACCAGACGCTCGCAGCCGTTCTCCTCTTTGAACCGGGCCATGTCCTCGGCCAACATGAGGTGCTTGTCCCACCAGGTGTTCCCGCCCTTGACGTGGGGACCGTCGAGTTTCTTGACGTAGCGACGGTCAAAGACACCAGCCATTGGTTTGATGGAGGAAAGGTAGTCCCGCACCGGGTCCAGCTGCTCGTTGGTGAGAACGCCGGCATTGGTCGCAGCATCATAACAGTTGTCAGGGAAGATGTCCCAGCCACCAACCACCAGATTCTCCAGCGGTGTCAAAGGCAAAACGTCCTTGATCAACGGTTGCCGATTCTCGTCCCGGCGACCGAGACGAATATGGCCCATCTGCGTCAACGAACCGATGGCCGGATAGAGCCCCAGCCGAATGGCCTCCAAGCCCGCGATGAAAGTGGTCGTGACAGCCCCCATGCCAGGGATCAGGACCCCTAGTTTGCCGGTTGCCGGTCTAATCGGTATTGGTTCTCTTCCCATGGTCTCTTTCCTCCAGTAAATTCGACCGCCGTAGCGGTAGAGCGGGTCATCCTCGCCCCACTCGGCGGGTTTGTCAAGGCCCGGCGCTACAGCAAGAAGCGCGCCAGACCTCCAGCCCTAACAGCCACGCAGAATGTCCGCTGCAGAAGTGGGGTCACGCTCATCCAATGGAGTATTCGCTATCCAGCGAAGAGGCCTGCGGCCACCAGACGCTCCGCCTCATCATACATCTCCGGGGTGTCGACGTCATGCCAGCGCCCGTCACCAACGTCGTACGCACCCATCCGGCCCTGACCGATGAACTGAGTCATGGCATCAGAGATGGAAGCATCGCCACAACGCACCATCACTCCGTCAAGCAGCGGCACAACCTCCCCGGAAATCAGGAACATCCCCGTATCGATGGCGTTGTAACTGCCCAACTGCTTGCCAATCTCCAGAATGCGGTCACCGTCAGCAACCACCTTGGTCGCATCGTCAAGGTCAAAGCAACTCTTGATCTTGCGGTCGATGGCCAGAATCGCACCATTGTCACCCCGACCAGCCGCCAGCATTCCAGAGAGATTGCGGGACTGGAAAAGGTGGTCGCTCATGAGCAACACGAAGTCGCCCTGACATTCCCGAGCGCCGCAGAGCAATGAGACACCGTTGCCAAGCTCGTAGCGCTCATTACGCACAAAGCGGACACAGCCGCCAAACCCCCATGACCCCACTGCCGCCTCCAACTCACTGGCCATGTGCCCCGTCACCAGCACCACCTCAGTGATGCCTGTTGCCAGGGTCGTCTCGATTACCCGCCGCAGAATCGGCACGCCGCCGACCGGCTCCAGCGGCTTAATCAATTGGCCGCCCGGGCGAAGCGCCTGGAGCCGGCTGCCGAAGCCAGCCGCGACAATGACGGCCTGTTGAGTTGCCTTTGGACCAACCATGATTCCTCCTCCCGGTTCGGTTCGCCCGGCGAGTGTAGGTAAAGGAGCGCACATGCGCAAGTGCACCCTTGCCTCACCTGACCCGCTCATCTAGAATCGGGCCGAAGTTCCAACCGGAGGAGGGGAATGAGAACCCTATACTGGTCTCTTACACTGATCCTGTTCACCTTGGCCGCAGCATGCGGCGGCGACGATACCCCCAATGAACAGAACTGGTCTCGCACCATCTCCCGCGTGCGCACTGACCGTATCCTCGTTCCCACCGTCACCGGCAATAAGGTGCAACGCCGTCCTTACTTCCGCGATGCCTACGGGCGCTACGTCCATTTCCACGGCATGAACTTGAGCGGCAGCATCAAGTTTCCTCCCACCGAGAACTACCCCGATCTGGGCGCCGAGACCTCCTACGTCAACAAGCCCTTCCCCCTCGATGAGGCAGACAAGCACTTCAGCCAACTGCAGCGCTTCGGCATCAACTCGGTGCGCTTCCTCGTGAGCTGGGAAGCCATCCAGCCCCATGGCCCCGACCAGTTCGATGAGGAGTACCTTGACTATGTCGATGAACTCATCACCCGGGCCCGTGCCTACGGCATCTACGTTCTTCTCGACATGCATCAGGATATCTTCTCGCGGCACCTCTACGTGCACTACAACAAGTACCCCGCAGGGGAAGATGGAACCGAATTCGCGCGCGGCAGCCTCGAATCACAGGTGATGTCCCTGATCCCACCATACACCGACTGGGTCCGAGGCGATGGTGCCCCCCGCTGGGTGGTGGAGACCTGCCTGCCCGAGAAACGCCTGGATTCCCCGGCCTGGGGCATCCCACGACTCCTGTACAATATGGGGCCAGACGAGATTATCGCCATTGCCGGCCTCCTCAACACCTTCATGGGGGGCGATGGAACGAGCCTCGAAATCCCCACCTGGGTGGACACTTTCTTCGCCTCCCTGCCCCAGGAGTCCGAACTGCCCGAGGAGTTTCAGCCCTACGATATTCGCCAGAGCAACGACTTCCTCCCCTTCACCTTCTGGGGGCTCAACGGGGCCCTCTCCGTCGATTCCCAGCGCTGCTTTGCCTGCCTCTTCGCCGGCGACAAAGTCACGCCCAACTACAGGGTCAAGGGCAAGAACGTAAAGGACTATCTCCAGACCCAATACGCCAAGGCCTTTGTCGAACTCGCCAAACGCGCCAAGCACCACGACAACGTCATTGGCTACGACATCATGAACGAGCCCGTGGGAGCGTTCATCACCTATGCTGCGGTGGCCCTCTATTTCGAAACCGGGCTCGCCTCCTCAGTGCAAGGTCTCCTCACTGATCTGCTGGGGGAAACCATCGGTCCGGACATCTACACAGTCCTCACCGGACTCCAGTTCCTGCCTCCCGACACATCCGACGAAACCAGAGAGCTCTGGGGCTTCACCGATGTTGATGCCTTTGGCGTCATCGACCTCAACGTCAACTTCGATGCCCGCTTCCTCCAACCCTTTTACGAGCGCATCGGCAAGGCCATCCAGAAGGAAGACCCCAACGCCATCATCTGGTTTGAGACCAGCTCCGGCCTCTCCCTCCTCACCGGCGACGGCGGAGTCGAACAGTGGGCCGATAACATGACCCAACCGCAAGGGCTCCAGCAGGTCGTCTACGCACCGCATTGGTATCCGGACATCTATCCCTTCCCGGGATTCAACCAGCCCCCCCGGGAGTATAGCGATAACGAGTGGCGTTTCCGTGACTTCCAGCAGAACCTTGAAGGGTTCGTCAACAAATCAAAGAAATCATTTAACAACATCCCCGTCGTCTTCGGCGAGTTCGGGACCTATTTCAATTTCGGCGGCATCGATGCCTCCCGGGAGAGCGACTATCGCATCTCCTCGCAGATCCTAGACAACTACTATCGCGCTTTCGAAACACTGGGGGTCGGCCGCATGCAATGGTGCATCTCCCCCGAGAACAGCTACGAGAGCGGCGAAGGCTGGAACCTCGAAGACTTCTCTGTGGTCGACCCCGACCTCGAACCCCGCGCCTGGGCAGCCTGGCTAAGGCCCTACGCTCGGACCACCAGCGGCAAGCAACTGGAGACCCATTTTTACTCGCCCCTCCATCCCTACGAACCAGAAAAGGGCATCCCCCTACCCGTGGGTGAGTTCTATCTGCGCATGGAAAGCAAAGAATCTGATGCTCCCACTGAGATCTTCGTACCTCGCCGACAATACCCCCAGGGATTCTACGTCTGGCTGTCGGACGGCTACGCCTACTTCGACTCGGACCGGCAACTCCTCACCTGGTACCCGACCGTGGATTCGCCCCAGACGGAGCATGAACTCCGCCTTCTGCCTCCTCGCCCCGGAGCAGACGTCTCCGGCTGGGACTACTTCTTCCACGGCAAGCGAGTCCTGGACAAAACGGGAGGTGTCCAATGAGAACCTTCACCAATACCCTCCTGGTCCTCTCGTTGCTACAGTCACTGCCAGCCATGGCCTTCGACTTCGAGGCCGAAGAGGAGAAGGTCTTCGAAGTCCACGGCGAAGTGTCCAACCTGCTGCTCTGGCGCAACGATGGCGACTTCGATCCCACCATCCCCTTCTACGAAGAAGAAGGGCAGTCCGTGGGAGCCGTCACATCGTTCTTCAAGAGCAACCTGGCATACCGCCCTCTGGACAACATTGAACTGGTCTATGAATCTGAACTGGGGATGAATTTCTACAGTCGCAACGACCCCGACCAGTGGTTCCCCACCGCCGACGACTACGTCGCCTTCAAACACCGGGAATTCTACTCCAAGTTCCAACTCGACCTCCTCGAACTGAAGGTGGGCTATCAACGCATCCGGGATCCCGCCGACCTCTTCCTGTCGCACTGGTTCGGTGCCTTCCGGGCCGATCTGGACCTCATGCGCTTGCGGGCCACTGTTTTTGCCGGTCAGCTGCCTGACTCCACCTACGAAGGCCTTGAGATTCGCGACAACAATTTCGTGCACGATAACTTCATCGGCGGACTGACCTTCTCCTACGACCTCATCATGGAGGCCCTCTCCCTCGATGTCGGCAGCTACTTCCTTTATGATTCGCGCATCGCGCGCAAGGAGTTGATTCTCTCAACCTCCTACCTCGGCCTGCGCTTCAACTCCGAGACGTTGCAGGCGAGCCTCTACGGATACGTCCAGGGGGGCTGGTGGCAAGCCAGTGGTGTCGCCGGCATCGACCAAGAGATCTTCGCCTGGGCGGCGGCCGGACGAGTCGCCTATCTCTCACCATACGTCGACATCGCCCTCAGCTCCGTTGCCCTCTCTCCCGACGACAA
>CALGBT010000417.1 GCA_937884235.1 uncultured Pseudomonadota bacterium | reverse complement strand
GAGCGCAGTCGAAGGACCGCCACGCACCACCCAAACCCCGTCATCCTGAGCGCAGCGAGCAAAGCGAGCGCAGTCGAAGGACCGCCACGCACCACCCCGTCAGTACGGTGCGTAACAACTCGGCAGATATGCACACGCAGCGGTCCTTCGACTCGGGCGATGCCCTCGCTCAGGATGACAGGGCGGTGGGTGGGGCGGGGAAGATGGCAAGTTCACGCAGTGGGGGGTTGGCTTGGCGCGCAAGTGCTAACTTCTTTGTGCGTTTCCAGCCCTTCAACTGCTTCTCCCTGCTAATGGCGTCGAGTATCTGGGTGAAGGTCTCATAGTAGATCAATCGGTCGACCGTGTAGCGTGCAGTGAAACCACGATCAGTTCCAGAGCGGTGTTCGAGCACTCTTCTTTGCAGGTTGTTCGTTACGCCGATGTAGAGAGTTCCGGTGCGGCTGGTGAGCAGGTAGACGTAGTATGTTCTATTCATGACGCTTCTCCTCTCCAGGCGGAACACGATTTGGAGGCTGCCCCTAACCTCTTTATCGGCAGTTGGAGGCGTGAAGGCTCGTTTTGGGTACCGAATATCGCTTGAGGGCGAATCGTAACAACTCGGCAGATGTGCACACGCAGCGGTCCTTCGACTCGGGCGATGCCCTCGCTCAGGATGACGGGGATGGGTGGCGCGCACGGCGGTTGCAACGGCCCAGTCAACTGCGTAACATCCTATCCAACGTTTCTACGGGAGTCGCTGATGTCGCACCTACACATCCAGGCCATCACGGTCTGGCCAGATGTTTTTGCGTTCTTCTTTCTGCTCTCCATTGCGACCGCGGTGGTCACCGTCTACCTGTATGGTCAGAACCGGGCGATTGATCCGGTTCGCTGGAACTTCTATCAGCTGGTGGCAGTTGGCGTTGGGTTGTTGGGGTCGAAGCTATACATGCTGCGGGACGGTGAACTGGGGGCGGTGTTCGGCGGCAACGGGCTGCCGCACGCGACAGGGATGAACCTGCTGGGCGGCGTTCTCGCCGGTGCTTTGGCCGTCTATCTGTTGCGCGCTCTGCAGCGCTCCAAAGACCCCATCTTTGATGCCTGGGCCTGGCTGGTACCCGTTGCCGTCATGGTGGGTCGCGTCGGCTGTTTCGCAGGTGGCTGTTGCCACGGGCAAGTTGCCGCCGTACCGTGGGCAATCACCTATCCGGCCCCGGCTTTGCCGGTGCTCCATCAGTGGGCCGACGGCTTGCTGCCGGTCGCGTTAACCACCTCCCTGCCGGTTCATCCGGTGCCGGTCTACGAATTCCTGCTTCTGCTGCTGCTCCTCCTCGCCCTGCGTCGGGTGGCCCCACGGTTACAGCGTTCCAGTCTCTTCCTGGCAACCGTTGGTGGCTACTCGCTCATTCGCTTCACCATGGAGTTCTTCCGTTACGGCGGAGCCGAATTGGGGCCGCTGAAGGTGGTCCAGTGGGGTCTTCTGGTAATGGCCGTGGGCTGCGCCCTCTGGCTCTGGCGGCGAGAGCAGAGCCTGATTGCAGCTCCCGCCACCAGCCGACCAGCACTCCCGGCCCAACTGGCCCTGCTGACGCTGGTGGTGGTTGCGAGTTGTTGGTTCGACCCCCTGGAACGCGCCTCGCTGCTCATTGGTGCGGCCCCCTGGGTCGGGCATGCGGCCCAACGGGTCGGGCAATGGTTGGGGCGGCGCTTCTCGCTGCCGGTACCGGCGATTCTCTCCAGCGGCGTGGCCTTGACCATGCTCGCCTCGTGGTCCCCGCTCTACAAGCAGGGACCACGAAAGCATACCGACAAGGACTCTGTCCGCCTCTCCGCCAGCGGCGGCGCGGGCGAAGTGAGCTACGTCGACGACGGCTGCCAGGAACCTCCGGTCTACTACACCGACCGCTTCGTGGCCATGCACGCCCGCCTCTCCTACCGCAACCGCTATCGGCATGGCGAATTCTGGGATCTGGGGCTGGACTACAGCCGCATTCAGGTAGGCCGGTTCCTCGGGCCAGAGGAAGGCAATGGCAGCGATGACATCGGGCGATTCGGGGACAACGTTCACAACTTCGGTCCCGCCCCCTACACCGCCTGGGGCATGGGGCCATCGGTCTTGTGGGATTTCTATTGGGGCGCTTTTGGGGCGGGCTTCCAGTTCATGAAGTCCGAGGAAATCGACAAGTCCTGGGGCGGCGCCAGCCTCTACTTGCGGGGTGGGCCGACCGACGTCGTCTTTGGTGAGTTATCCTTCGGGCCCACCGACCAACCCTCCATGGCCAATGGCCTGTTGCGAGTGGGTGCCGGTTTCACCCTCGGCCCGCTGGGCGATTTGCGCTTCGGCTTTTCGCCTTACGGGCTCTATCTGGAGCCGCACATTGATTTCACCATCGGCTTCGCGCGGGTCGACCTCATCCCTATCGTCCACTTCGGGCCGGATGACGACTACTTCTATCTGGGCGGTGCCGCGGCACTGGAGTTTGACGTCAGCGGAGACTAGCACACTTCGACAGCTACATTATGGGAATAGATTCTTTGACCATCAGCCGCGCGTGCGTAATAATAAGCTGAGCAATGATGGAATGAACGGCCTTCGAGGGACCTGAGTTGGCACAAACCAGCAAGAAGTTCTGCTCAGCTTGTCTGAAGGAGGTCTCTTCGGAGTCCTTCAAATGCCCGAACTGTAACGGCCCGCTGACGATCCTGCACAGTCGCGACCTCGTCGGCGAAATCCTCGACGGCCGCTTCGAGGTGCTGGAGCTGCTGGGCAAGGGTGGCATGGGGATCGTTTACCGTGCCCGCCATCGTTACCTGGAGCGAGATTGCGCAATCAAGGTGCTGCGCACCGATTCCGCTGAGGATCCCCTCGCCGTGGCCCGCTTCCTCCGAGAAGCCAAGAGTGCATCGGGCCTGTCCAGCCCCCATACTGTGCGGGTCATGGATTTCGGCGTCTCGCCCGATGGACTGCTCTATCTGGTCATGGAACTCCTCGAAGGGGAATCCCTGGCCGAGATGGTGCGGCGCAAGGGGTCGCTGCCCTGGCGAAGAGCATTCACATATGCAATTCATGTCTGCCACTCCTTGCAGGAAGCTCACGCCCGTAGCCTCTGGCACCGCGACATCAAGCCCGACAACATCTTCATCATTAGGGAAGAAGGGGAGGAGATTGCCAAGGTCCTCGATTTCGGCATCGCCAAGTGGGGCAAGGCGGAAGCAACCGCGACTGAAGCCGGGATTATCTGCGGAACGCCAGAGTACCTGAGCCCGGAACAGGCCCGGGGCAAAGAGGTGGATGGCCGCACTGACATCTACTCCCTGGGGGCGGTGCTCTATGAAGCGCTGTGCGGCCATCCGCCCTTCGTCGGTGATACCGCGGTGAAGATATTGATGTGCCACATCATGGACAAACCGACGCCCCTAGGCGAACTGGACTTGCCCCGGCCCATTCCGGAGCAAGTGGGCAATTTGGTAATGTGGGCCTTGAAGAAGAAGGCTCGGCGCCGACCGGCCAGCGTCGAGGAATTTGCTGCTTCCATGCAGGAAGCTCTGGACACATACCCGGAGGATTCCCACGCACCCGATGCCCCACGGGACCCTCGGTCCTCCCCCACCGGGCTGCAATTCGCAGCGATGGTGGCAGAGGAAGACACCGCAGACGAGATTGTCTCCGAAGAGTTGGAGGAAACCACCGGGGACTTCATGGTTTCTGAGGAGCGCATGGCCGCCGACCTTGCCATTGCGCAGCAGTCCACCACGGATTCCATTTACCCACGGCATTCGGAGGCGATTGAGGTGGCCCCACGGTCACTCGACGCCGCGCAGAAGAACCGCCGGCTTGTCCCCGCACTGTTCGGGCTGCTCGTCCTGGTGGCCCTGGTGACACTAGCTGGTTGGTACTATCAACGGACCGGTGAACCGCAATCGGGGGCGGCACAACCGGTGACCACAAATCGGACCGGGAGCAATGCGGCGGCAGAACAGGCCGCGTTGGATTTGGCGCCGTCAACGGGCAGAACTTTGGAGGATGTCCGGACCGACAACTCGACCTCGCCGGCAGACGTGGAGTTGGCCGAAGCCCGGCCACTAGCCACTGAGGACAGCGCTATTTCCGACCAGTCCAGCGGACTGCCGCAGGACATCTCGCACCGAGCAGGCTCCAAGGATACCGCCGAAGACGTTGAGAGTGGCATTGCTGCGCCAGCGGATGTTGTCGCTGCCGCGGCAGTGGCCACCGATGCCGTCGTGTTCAACGCGGCCGCAGCGCACGATGTGGCGACGTCATCGCCGGACGTAGCGGAGTCCCCTTCGCCGGACGAAATGGCCAAGGAGAGAGAACGTCTGGAGCGACGCCGGAAACGGCTGATGGAGAAGCAGAGGGAGGAGAAGGCCCGACTTCTGGAAGAGAACCGCAAGAAACAGGCTGAGCAACAGCGCCTGGCCGAAGAGGCTCGCCAGAAGAAAGAAGAGGAAGAACGTAAGGCGAAGGAGCGGGCCAAAGAGAAGGAAGAGGATGAAGACGACGATTACTCTCGTATCCCAGGGAGCAAGTAGAATGGACACCAGGGGGTTTTCTGGCCCGTCTCGTTGCATTTGCATCTTGACGAGTATTTTCTGTCTCTTACTTGGTCACCCGGTCCTCTGCCAACAGAAAGTCGACATCACTGCGCTCAACGACCGCGCCATTGAGTTGTCCAAGAATGGCATGTTGGGAAAAGCTATCGAAATCTGGGTGGAATTGTTGGAGATCACCGAGGCGGAATACGCCTACCGCTGGGTCTTTCACAAGAATATTGGACAGAACTTCCAGAAACTGACCAAGCTGCCTCGGGCCTGGTGGCACCTTACTCAGGCCAGGAAACTAGCCCCGGAAGACGGTGCCAAGAAACTGGCGAAACGCATTGCAAGACTGGAAGATAGCCTCACGTCAGAAGGATTCTTGAGGGTCGAAGTGAAGGCTGCCCGGCTAGGGGAATTTCAGCCCGTAGAGGACGAGTTGGCCAATTGGTATCCGCTGCCAGCAACCTGGTGGTTCAAGCCGGGCGAGGTACATCTCAAGGTGCGCTCTACGGGGGGCCAGGAGGTGGGACAAGACGCCGTGGTCACGCCCCAGACGAAGCAGCTAACGGCTAGCGTTCCGGTGCCACTGGCAGAAGGGGAGTTGGTGGTGGTCGCCAGCCCCCCCGACGCGGAAATACGGGTGGATGACGAACTGCTGGGCATCGGACGAATTGACGTCACGGTGGCAGAGGGTGATCATGTGCTCACGGTTTCGCACTCCGGCTACGTAACCTACCGCGGTTCCTTCGGCATCATTGGTAACGGAACAGAAGAGCGGTCGGTTGTTCTGCTGCGGGAGGCTGATGCCAGCACCACAAGGTCCTCACTGCACAAGTGGCACTGGGTGGCGCTGGGCTCGTCCCTCGCCGTTATCGGTGCCGGCTGTGGCACTTACTGGGGATGGGCTGGAAGCGCTACTGCAGACCAACGCACGGCTCACCTGGACTGGATAGCGGCCCAGGTCAATTCGGGGCAGCCGCCCACCGAAGCCGACAAGGACACCGACTGGGAGAACCGCCTGCACAACAATGTGCTACCAGCCGAGATCACGAGCTATATCCTCTGGGGAGTCGGCGGTGCGGGACTGATTGCCACTACCGTCTGGATGGCAGTCAGCGCAACCGGCACCGGCGAAGCTCAGGCCGCGCGCCACCTTCCCACTCTAGCCCCAATGTCAGTATCCGGCGGTAGCGGCCTCATGCTGCAGCTTCAATTCTAGTCGAGCAGGGGGAATCCCGCATGATACGCCCAACATGGCTTCACTTCTTCTTGCCGATTATCGCAACCGGCGCTTTCACTTCTTGCATTGACCGCGACCGACCGGCCAGCCATGTATGGGATGGGAATTCGCACCTCTTTGATATCATCGAGACAACCTCAGACTTCCTTGGCGATTTGCCCCCATACGACGGTCCCATTGGGCCCAGCGATGCCAACGACATTGCCGATGCTGCGGACATTGCGGAGACACACACGGACGCAGCAACTGATCTCGACTGGACCCCGGACCTTGAGTTGACGCCAGACCTTGAAATCTGCACTCCGGAATGCGGCGACTGGGAATGCGGCGACGATGGCTGCGGCGGTCAGTGCGGCGATTGCGACGATGAGTTGTTCTGCACTGGTGACACCTGCATCGAAGGGAACTGCATCAACGCTATCATTGATGGATATTGCGTTATCCAGAACGAATGTCTCAAGGCCGGGGAGCTTGAGCAGGACAATGAGTGCCTCGAATGCCGTCCATCACAGGACAAAACGGACTGGAGCTTCAGCGACGACG
>CALGBT010000416.1 GCA_937884235.1 uncultured Pseudomonadota bacterium | reverse complement strand
TTGATCTCGGGCTCATCGGAGGAGCAGGTGCCGGGGGCCTTGTCGAGGCACTCGAGGTCTCCCACTTCGCAGAAGCTGACGCAAATAGCCGCCAGCTGCCGGCGGTCTTCGCCCGGGAAGAGGTTCAAGGCGGTGAGCAACTCCACGGCAGGGAGTGGGAAATCGTTGGGATTGTCCACGAAGAGCGGTAGCTCAAAGCGAAAGATCAGGTCGGACATTGGTGGCACCGGCCCCACCAGTCCGGCGCAGGCTACTTCTACGAAAGGGTCGTCGAGGAGCAGCGGGCAGTAGTAACGGGAGAGTGTGACGACGCTGGGGTGTTGCACCAGCGACACTGCGCCGGGGGTGACCACCGGTTTGTCCAGCACCGGGTTCAGGAGATCGAATTCATCTCCATACTGGCTGTCAGGGAGGAAGTCACAAGCGGAGAAGGCGAAGGCGAGGGTCAGGCATGAGATGAGGGCAAGTCGTTTCATCGGCGACCTCCATTGGACTGGACCATTGTATTGCCGTTGGCCGTGCGAGGCAACCGTGAGACTGCAGGGAAGAGAGACTATTCAGATTCGGTCTCGGCGCGGGCGATGCGCAGGCGTCTACCGTTACCATCCCCGAAGCTATGGGTTTCGATGCCCGGCATTGGTGCCACTGCAAGGTGCACGATGCGGCGCTCTTTGGGGTTGAGGGGAACTATCCACGCGGTCTCACCGGCTGCGGAGAGCTTCTCTGCCAGGTCTGCCGCCGCCTGCTGCAGGTGCTCAAGGCGTTCTTCACGCTTGCCTTCGGTGACAATAACGACTCGGTAGCGGGGTGGGAAGCGATTGACAATCTTGTTGGCCAGGAACTGGAGAGCCTCGACTGTGCGACTGGCACCTCGCCCGAACCAGTTGGGCAGCTCACCGACGATGGAGACGATTATCTGGTGCTCTTTGCGGAAGGTCTTTACCGTGGCTTTGGAGCCCACGATCTCGACGATGTCATTCATCAACTCTTCGGCTTTGAGCAGCTTTTCGTTAAAGATCGCCTCGTCGAACTCCACTGGGCCATCATCGACGTCGTCGTCGCTGGATGTCGCTCGCTCGGTGCGCGGCTTCCGGGGACGTCGCTGCCGCTTGCGCTCTGGCCTAGCGGTGGCTTCGGCATCTCCCTCTCCGGCGCCGACGTCCAGGTCGTCGGTTGCAGCCAATTCTTCGGCGGGGGCTTCCGGCGTTTCCACTTTGGCTTCCTGCATGGTCACCTCAATGGTAACGACTTGCTGTCCCAGCATTCCGAGCAAGCCGCCGGATGTCCGCGAGACAATCTTGTAGCTGACCTCTTGCGGGGAGATTGAGAGACTCTCAGCCGCCTTCTTGACGGCGTCCGTTTCGCTTTTGGCTGTGAATTGAACAGTACTCAACGCGTCCTCCACTGCTCGGGTCATCGCCCCGAGACGTCTAGTTGAATTTCTTCCTCAGGTAGTATTGCTGAAGCATGGTCAAGAAGGTATTGACCAGGATGTACAGATTCAGTCCGCTGGGCAAGAAGAGCATGAAGACGGTGAACATGATGGGCATCATGTAAAGCATCATCTTGGCTTGTGCGGAGTCCATGGTTGTCGGCGTCAGCTTCTGCTGCGCAAACATACTTGCGCCCAGCACAACAGGCAGCACAAAGTAAGGGTCAGCGGCTGAGAGATCCTGGATCCAGCCGCCCAGCGGTGCCTGGTAGAGTTCTACCGAGCTGTAGATGGTGCGATAGAGTGCGATCCAGATGGGCATTTGCAAGAGCATGGGGAGGCACCCACCCAGGGGGTTCACCTTCTCTCGCTTGTAGAGGCTCATCATCTCGGTGTTGAGGCGCTCTTTGTCTTTACCGTACTTTTCTTTGAGCGCGTCCATCATGGGCTTGAGCGTGGCCATTCGCTGCATCTGCGAGAAGCTCTTCTGGGTCCAGTAGAGCAGGGCCAGTTTGACGAGGACGGTGAGCATAATGATGGCGAGGGCCCAGTTTGGAATCAACGAGTGGAACCATCGCAGCAGGTTGAGCATAGGTTTGGCGAGGATTCCGACGATCCAGAAATCAATGGTATCTTCGAGACCGACGTCGGCTTCCTTGAGGCGGTCAATGTCCTTGGGGCCCAGGTAAAGCTCGAAGGTGTAGAGCACGGCCCCCTTGCCACCGTCCAGGGATTTGAGCAGGGCCATGGTCGGCTCTGCCAACTCGCCCAACTGTTCTCGCCTGGCAGAGTATGCCTGGTTGTGCAGAGTGGGGGAGAAGAGGTCCGTGTGGGAGAGTTCCAGGGCCTCGGCAATGGTGCTGCAGCGCAGCAACTTGTCATCCTTGCGGTACCATGCGGGGTAGCACATGGTCTCGCCGGCACCCTCCAGAACGTAGGGGTTGGAACGGTAGATGGCGGCAGTGACCACGCCGTTGGTCTGGGCGGAAAGGGTGCAACGTGCTTCCGTCATCCCACGATTGATGGCGGCCGTTAGGAAGTACCGGTTGGCAAGGCCGAACCAGCGGCACTCACCGCCGGGATTGGATGCCTCTTCCTGGAGATCGCTGCCGGTTTCCCGTTCTAATTCGTCATCGCCGGCGAGGGCCAACCCTTCAAGAATGTTCGGGGGAGGCGCAAAGAGTCCGAGGGACTTGCGTTCTACTTCCCACGCGTAAATGGAGAGTTGTGGTTGGGTGGCCACATCGCCGTCGCTGAAGTTGTAGACGGTAATGGAAAGACCGATTCGGTAGCCCCCCAGTTTGCGATAACGCTTCTCAACGAAAGCGTCTGAAACGTCGGTTGCGGGGTCTGGCCAGACATAGACGATTTCTTCAGGGGTGGCGGAAACAAGGGTGTAAATCGGGTCGCCCTCATACAACTCCTTAAGGGATAAGGTCTTCCGCTCACCGGCCTTCCAGCCTTTGTCGGTAGCCAGCTTGGTCGGTTGCTGGAGGAGCCGTTCGGCAGGGCCTTTGGACTTGAACTCCAGGAAACTGAGGTTGAAGGGGAGGTAGGTAGTGTCCCAGGTTGAGATGAGGTTCAGAGGTCCGGCGGCGCCCATCCAGGTTGGCACGCCGGCCACGACGGCTTCATCTTCCTTGCGATCATATTGCGTGTTAAGCAGTCGGAAGCAAACCAGGGTTCCGTCGCGACCGCTGAAGATGGCTTCATAAAGTTCACCACCGTCGTCAGCGAAGTGCCATGCGGCTCGGCCGGGTTCATCCGCTCCGCATTCCTGGGCGGCGGCGTTGGTGATGAAGAATGTCGAGATGACGAATGCCAGCATGAGGCGCAGGGAGGCGAGGGTCAGCCGTTGCATGATGGTCCTCTCTTGGCGTGGGGAACGGGGTCGTAGCCGCCGTCGTGGAAAGGGTGGCAGCGACCGATGCGGCGCAAAGCAAGCCAACTTCCCCGCCAGGCACCATGCTCTTCCAGGGCCTCGAGGGCGTAGGCAGAACAGGTGGGGTGGAAGCGACAAGCCGCTGGTAGCAACGGCGAAACCGCAGCGCGGTAGACACGCACAACTCCGAGCAGGAAGGCCCTAGGCAGCGCTCCCAAAGCGGCGAAGATACGTCGAAATGCCGTGTAGAAAATCTCGCTCATATTCACTGAATGCCGGGTTTTGCTGCCCCTTCTTGACAATGGCTACGATCTCAAGTGGTGCGGCAAACGTTGTTTGATTCAGCCGAAAGACTTCACGAATCAGGCGCTTGTGCCGGTTGCGAACAACGGCATTGCCGACTTTTCGCGAGGCCACCATGCCAATTCTGGATACCCCATCTTCGGACGCTGCGACGTAAAGAATGAAATGGCGGGTAGGAATGCGCACTCCCCGTCTTTTCGTCGATGCGTACGCATCCGCCGTGACTATCCGGTTGTCGCGGGGGAAGCAGAATCGGCAAAGTGCCGGCATCTACTTAATGGGAGTGGTCACCGCTAGCAGTCGGCGACCCCGAGCACGACGACGGCGCAACACAGCGCGGCCGGCTGCAGTGGCCTTACGAGCACGAAACCCATGAACACGTTTGCGACGAGTATTGTGTGGCTGGTATGTTCTCTTCACCGTCCACTCCTATGGCAGAAGATCAATTTCAAGCGCTAAGAGTGTCCACATTTACAGTGCGATGTCAATGAAGAAATCCCAGCGGAGCAAACGCCCGGTGCCAGAATAGCTCAGGGGAATCGCATCTTCCAGTGCCAGGTGGACCTAAGCCTGGGCAATAGGGTGA
>CALGBT010000415.1 GCA_937884235.1 uncultured Pseudomonadota bacterium | reverse complement strand
GAGGTCAAAGTTGGCCTCGGCCATACCTAGGCCGACAGCGGCGAAGAAGCCTTTGTGCTGGTGATACCTCCCTTGAGTTCGGGCGACGCTGGGAACTAGAAGCCCGACCGACAGAAGGATGAATGCGAAGTATCTCATGCATGTCCTCCAAGTTCGCAAAGAATGCCCGCACCCGGAATCTCGCGGGGCTAGAGCTTTGCATGGACAAAGCTGCTCAATTATCAAGCTTCACGAGATCGCCTTCCACCTCAACGCAATCCTGCCCGTACAGAATTAAGGACCACGAGTAGTGGTTCATCCGGACGTTCACCAAGAGGTCCCCATCAATGCCGTCGTCTTGCCCGGTGCGAATTGCATCATCAGCCGCGCGTTGAAGCCTGTCATCAGTGTGCCCGATGGGGATGAAGAAGACAGTGTGGATACATGTGGTGCCTTCGACGCGGGCCTTCGTGTGATTGGCGACACCATACCGGAGATTACGGACGTTGTTCGTAGACAGCGCAGTAAAATGCCCTAGTCGAGTTGAGCAGCAGGTGCATGTCAATGCCACTGCCAAACAAATGGCAAGTCTCGTTGCGTTGCGCATGTGCCCCCCATACCTTCCGCGGTCTATGTCATGGGAATTTCCATTACAACGTTCAACTTACACTAATCTTCTCTCTGGTCAAAGTACTCTGCGCGCGATTTGGGGCGATTATGCATATTGCCTAACAAGATGATTCTGGACGAAAATGAGTGGCTTGTGTTCCGTCCATTCCCAGCCATTCTCACCGTCGATGTTCGAGCATTGACCGGCGGCGTCTCGCCACACTTGGTGCCTGCTTGCGTCCGGTCATTGGAATGCGGTAGCATCGGTCGCGATGGAACCCATCGACATACTTGCCCTCGCAGTAAGTGCTCTAGCCAAGGGCGATGCCACGTCCGCCGGCGAGGCGGTGCTAAACGAGTATCCCTTCGTGCCGGCAGTCCGCAGCCGCTCCAGTTTCACAGAGCGAAGGAAGTTCAAGATCTTCGCACGGGACGGCTTCATTGACCGTTACTCCGGCAAGCGGCTGCTTTTTCCCGGCGCACTGCGTGTGCTACATCTCCTTCTTCCCCAGCAGGTTCCCTATCATCCCAATTGGAAGATGGATGAAACGCACATCGCATTCTGGGAACTCTTCCCCACCGTCGACCATGTCGAACCCGTGGCCCGCGGTGGCAGCAACGATGACGACAACCTCGTCACCACCTGCCAGCTCCGCAATTCGGCGAAGGCCAACTGGACCCTGGACGAATTGGGATGGGAGCTGCGGCCTGGTGGCGGCGGAGAATGGGATGGGCTGACTCAGCAAGTACTGAGCCTGGTTGAGGCGCGGCCGGAGTTATTGGAGGATTCGATTCTGCGGAGATGGGTTCAAGCAGCTAGTGGAGTGTACGCAGGAACTCTCTGAGCCTCGTCGCACCAACGCCTCATCGTTCCCTGACAACAGGTCAATTCTGAGGTAGAGTGGTGGTCTTGAACTGCCACAGACAGTCTTGAGGAGTCAACTGGGAATGTCTAATGCGGTCTAATGGCCCTACATGGAGGTGACAGTATGGTGAAGAGCCTTTTGCTGGCGGCGATTTTGGTCCTGCTCGTCGCTTGTTCGGAATCGGTCGACGAGATTGACCTTTCCGGCCTGGAAGTCGGGGCTCAAGAGGAAGAGTGGGGCCTTACCGCCGAGGTACTGGACGGCAGTTGCAGCTATCATCTCTACGTGGATAGCTGCGACGGGCCGGAACATCTGGTCATGTATTGCTTCCCAGGCCTCAACCTGACCAACAATTCAGGCAAAGACGCGGTGCTCACGAAGCTTGCGGGAACGTTTTCATGGCCTCACCAAGACGCTCCCTGTGCCGAGGGGATAGACGTCGAAACATCCACTCAAGGTGACCTCCACGAATACGAGTTGCCCATCACCATCTCCGACGGGAAATCCGTCACATTCGACTTCTACGTCGGCTATGAGACGGATGAACACCTCAGTACGTGCGAGGCCAGCCCTTGGGGAGACGTTCTTGTCCTCACCGTCAGGATGACCTTTGAGGTGAGGGGCAAAGAGCGGACGGTCACCGTCTCTCTGACCATGAACAGCGACGTCTGGGAAGACTACGATGCTTGCGTTCTCGGAGGGGACTGGCCGGAAGAGGAGTAGGTCCGAAACTCCTTCTCGATGTTCGATATCATCTGTCGTATCCCGAATTCCTTGAACCAATCGCACCACCCGGACTGTCGCGGCATAGCCGGAGACGGCGTCACTGCCCACGGCTTGCAAGGCACAGTGCACCACCTGAGTAGATTGCGAACCACTCGAGCCGATGTGTTGCGTGATGCCCTGCAAACAGGTGCGGAGCGTCGCCACCTTACTCCCTGCTCGTCCTCCCCGGAGGACAAGCGACCAGCGGTGCCTAGCATTATGGCAAAGCCACGGAACCACGCACGTCGTTCCGAGCACGCACCGGGGAGAACCAGTCGAGCATGGCGAGAATGGGTGGAGTGTAATTGCCTTCGACGCAGCGGTCAGGGAACTGCGACGTACTCAGCAGAGGAAGTGGCCTCTGGAATGGGCAAGTTGTCTTCCAGCAGCCCCTCAACATGGAGAGCAATTGCCTGCTGCATCTCTCGCTCCGCTTCTTCCCGGGTACTGCCGGCGGCGACACAGCCTGGAAGGTCAGGAGAGTATGCGGAGAAGTTGTCGCCCGCTCTTTCAATCACGATCAGAAACTTGCGCATATTATCGTCCTCCCTTCAGTCCAGCCTGCATTAATACTGTCGTACGTCCCCCGCGCCAAGTCCTGACTCAGCTTACCGGCTATGGTAACCCTTCCCGGCTTCTCAGGGTGCTTGAATTGGCGGTGACTGGAAGCAATTGAACATGGCGAAGATGGGTGGGATGCGATTGCCTTCGAAGGGCGTCTTCGCCGATACCTAAGGTTTGGGCACCACCGATGCCAGGAAGTTCAGCAGTTCTGGCAAATCCCGTTTGACGGTCTCGTAAACCTGCTCGATATCGACAGTGGCATACTCGTGGATCAGGTTGTCTCTCATGCCCGCCATGAGGCGCCACGGAATGGAAGCATTCGCATCGCGAAACGCTGGGGATAGGCGTTACACCCCCTCCCCAAGAAGTAACAGTTGATGCAGCACAGCTGACTGAGTCTTCGCATCGTTTAGAAACGCAGGCAATCCAAGATCGCCAAGAAACTCAACTGCCAGGCGGGCTGACTTCTGGAGGTCCAGCAATGTCGAATCATCCCGCTGCATACCACGGCTCCGCAGTTTCCAGGATTTCTTTTCGACGTATCCAGTTACTACCTCGCTCCACAGCACGGCGGGAGATGAGGTCCACGGTCCGGCCTAGCATTCTCGACAGCTCCTCTCCCATCGTCTGGTGGTCAAGCAAGGACCACCTGGCGCTGCGGTCAAAGGTCACCAGCACATCCACATCGCTTTCCGGACGATAGTCGTCACGGAGCACGGACCCAAAGAGCTCAAGCTCCTTGATACCCCAGCGATGACAGAAGTGCTGGAGCTGCAATTCGTCGATGTTGAGTCGATTTGGCATAGTTCAATTTCCTCAAGTCCCAGAATACGACCCGCCCGTCGCTGGGTCAACTCCTTTGGACACCCTTCGTGTCGTCGGCGTCAAACTCCAATGTGCCGAGGAGACCAGCGTCGAGCGCCTTGCGAGCTTCCCCGATTGTTATGAGGCCCCTGTCCATGCCTTGCTTGAGTCCGTCCTGGAGGATTCCGGGATGCACTTCGCCGGACCGGAGAAGATCGATGATGGCGCGTAGCGGGCGGGTCTCCGTGGCCATTCTCTGGTCATTGTGCGGATCTCCGCCGATGTCCTGGGACGCCCCACTCTGCGGCGAGAAATCCTACCCCAGTGCTTCCCGAAACTCGCCCGATGCCAGCGGACAACGGTCCCCGGAGTGACCAGAATTAGGTGGTCGCTCCATCGGCTCCACTGGTCCTTGAGTGCCACCCAGAAGGCCCGGTCAGAGTCATCCAGCGGGGGGCGAGGCCGCTCCCTCTTGAGCGCTGCCACCTGTTGTCTGAGCGCTAGGTTCTCCAAAGCCAGATTCGCCCGTCCAACGAATAGTGCCCGAAACAGAGACAACAACATCTCCATGACTTTCACCAGCACTCTCGGGCTCATCATTACCTCCCATGATGT
>CALGBT010000414.1 GCA_937884235.1 uncultured Pseudomonadota bacterium | reverse complement strand
CGTCTTGCGAGGCGAAGGAAGCGATCTGACAAAGGTCTTCTTCACCCGTCACGAGAACATGACCGGCAAGGCCCATCTCACCTTCTCGGGCAGTATCCAGACCCAAACCGAGACCCTGTTAGCGGCCGAGGCTCAGGTGTTGGCGAAGGTAATTGCAGTGGAAGATGGTAGCGCGTTCACTGCCGGAGACGATGTCAGTCTGGGCTGGGTGATCACCGACGAGTTTATCGCTGAGCATGGCATGGAGGGAACCTGGATTGCCTTCAACGGCACCTGGCAGCCCTTCTTCCGTCGCACCGTGGTGGCCGTAGACACCGCCGTGGAGCCCCATCTCGTGACCCTGGATGTGCCGCTTCGCTACCCCGCACAGCTGCGAGACGGTGCGTCGTTGCGCAGAGAGAGCGGTTACCTCAGTGAGGTCGGCGTGGCCGATCTCTCCCTGGCCAATGCTGTTGGCTGGGAGGAGGCGTGGGCCAACGAGCGAACCCATGTGCTCTCCTTCCTTGCCGTGAAGGATAGCTGGGTCCGACGAGTGGCGACTTTCCCCTCCCCCCTCGCTCCCACCGAGGGGCCCGGGGCGGGTGCGCACCTGCAAAACAGCGGACTTCAGATTCACGCCAGCAAGGCGGTGACGGTTGCTGACTGTACCTTGGAGAAGGCGCAGAATCGGGGCGGAGGGGGCTGCGGCTATCTCTTCGAGATCAGGGTCAGCAGCGAGATTCTGACCCGAGATTGTGTAGGGCTCGATGGTCGTCATAACTTCATCCAGAATTGGGGTTTCGGCACCACCGGTTGTGTCTGGTTGAGGTGCCATAGTGAGGGTGGTTTGACGGTGGCCCTCAAGGACTACCCAGAATTTGGCGGTATCGGCTTTTCGGAATTCCACCACTCCCTGGCAACCGCCAACCTCATTGACTCCAACGTCATTCATGATGGGTGGAAGGCGGCCAACCGCAACGATTGGAGCACGGGGGCCGGCCACACTGCTACCCAGAGTGTTTTTTGGAACATGCAGGGGCCGGGGGAAGTGGCCTCTCAGCAGTTTGGTTGGGGCTACCTCATCGGCTCCGGCCCGGAGACGATCGTACGCACCAGCCTCGGGGGTATCTTCGACGAGGGCCAGGGGACGGAACCCGAAGATTGGCTGGAGGGGGCTGGACTGGCTCCCCTCCTCGTCCCACAATCGCTCTTTGAGGATCAGTTGGAGCGGCGGTTGCCTTGAAGACTGCGGATCCTCCCAGTGCATCGTTGACGGGGTGAACTCAGCTAGCGTACCCTACTGGCGCTGTTGCTAAGGAGTGTGTGGCGATGCGTGTTCTACTGGTCTCTTCCAACCTCTATTCGCAGTTCCCTGCCGTCTTTCCCAACGCCCTGGGCTCGCTGTCAGCCTATCTGCAGCGTTGCGGACATGAAGTTGCCTCTTTGCACATGGCCCGCAAGGGGGACCGCCGTCGCCTGCCCGGTCTGTTGCAGGTTTTCGCCCCCGATATCGTGGGCATCTCGGTGATGACCTGCGAAACGCCCATCATCGGCCCGGTGGCCCGGGAGGCTAAGGCCTGGAATCCGAAGGTGACGGTACTGGTGGGGGGAATTCATGCCATCGTTTCCCCGGAAAGCCCCTTCGATGTGCCCGAAGTCGACGGCGTTTGCGCCGGCGAGGGGGAGCTGGCATTTGCCGAGTACCTGCGCCTGCGCGAGGCGGGGGAGGATGGGACTTCGGCCCCGAATTTCGTCTTTCGCAAGGATGGAGGTCTGCAGCGGAACGCCAGTCTACCCTTCATCGAGAATCTGAACGAATTGCCGCCCATGGATCGTTCCGTGGCCGACTTGCAAGAGGTCATCGACGGCAACAACGGGGTGCTCAACGTCATCTTCAGCCGCGGCTGTCCGTGGAATTGCTCGTTCTGTAGCAACCGGCACATTCGGGCGGCGGGGTCGGGCAAATACGCCCGGGTCATGGGGGTCGAGGAGTCCATGGCCGAACTACAGCGGTTGGCCGACAACTACCGCTTCAAGCACGTGCTCTTCCGGGATGATACCTTCACCTGGAACCGGGAATGGGCCATTGCATTCATCAGAGAATATGCCCGCCGCTTCGATTTTCCCTTCGACATCTTCGCCCGGGTCGATTGCCTTGACGAGGAGCTCATGGACGAGCTGGCTGCCGCCGGCTGCGGCCACATCTTCCTGGGGCTCGATTCGGGCAATGATTTCATTCGCAATGAAGTTCTCAACAAGGAACAGAGCAACGAGGATCTCTTTCGGGTCACCGACTACATGAAGTCCATCGGCATCAGGCCCATGATCTCGAACATAGTTGGCCTCCCACATGAAACCCCGGAGATGTTCGAGGATACCCTGGCGATTAACCGCCGGATTCATAGTGACATGGTGGTCTTCAGCCCCACCTGCGGGGCCTGTCCGAAGATCTGGGTATTTACGCCGTGGCCGGGCTCCGATCTGTACGGGGTCTGCGATACACAGGGTTGGATCCAGGCGGGTCCCGGTACCCGTAAAGTATATCGCGAATCGGTGTTGGAAATGCCCGGGTTTCCCCGGCGGGAGATCGAGCGGCGATTCCGGACTTTTCGCTATCAGGTTTACAAGGAGAACTTCCCGCTGCAGGCGTTGCTCTTCCTGGTCTATGACAGCGCCCCGTTCCAGGCCTTCTTCGAGCGGATTCCTCTGGGCGTGATCGGGGGTGTTCGGGACGGCATCCTGACGGCCATGGTGGGCGAGCGCCGGAGGGCTTTTCTGGGTTCCGTGAAGGAGCGATTGCTGGGCCGGGCATCAGCCGGCTAGGGGAGGAGGGGCATGGAAGCGACTATCAGGGTCAACGGCATCGATATTAACTACGACGATACCGCGCCGGGTAATAACGATCTTCAGCCAGTGCTCCTGGTGCATGGTCTGGGCGGCTGTTGGCAGGCCTGGCAGTTCCAGGAGCCGGCCCTCCAGCAAGCCGGGTTTCGCACCATTTCGGTGGATCTGCGAGGCCACGGGCGTAGCTCGAAGCCGCATGCGCCCAACACCGTGGCTCTCATGTCGCAGGACCTTGCCGAGCTCATCGGCGCGCTGGGATTGGGCCCGGTCTACCTGGTGGGCCACAGCCTTGGGGGCATGGTGAGCTTCAACCTGGCGGCAACTCGACCCGACCTCGTCGCGCGCCTGGCGATCATCAACAGCTTCTCTCGCATTCCGTCGGTGAAGCCGAAGGCCATCGTCAAGCTCATCTACCGGACGTCCATCATCTACGGACTCGGTTTGCAGGCGTGGGCGTGGGCACTCTCGTGGGAGCTATTGCCCCACTCCCACCAGGCCGACTTGCGGCGGAAGCTGGTGGGGTTGTCGGCAGGAATGGACGATCGCAAGGTCTACGTCGAGGCCATGAAGGCCGCGGTCAAGGCCGACCTGCGGCCGTTGCTGCCGCGCCTGAAGGGGCCGGTGCTTTTGCTCGCCGCTGACAAGGACTACACGCCGATCTCTGCCAAGATAGTTGACCTGGAGTTGATTAACTCGTCCCGTTACGGCACCGGCGAGCCCCTGGCGAAGCTCGTAGAGATCAAGAACTCGCGCCACCTGTCGCCGTGGGACCAGGTCGACCGGGTGAATGGCGAGTTGCTGTCGTTCTTCGAGTAGGGACGTAGTTGTTGACTTGATATCATAGTAGGCCTAATATGTTAGGCATGATAGGCCTCCCGCGACGAATCTCATCGGCAAGAACGGAACTGGGCCTGACCCAGGGCGAGCTGGCGGCTCTGGCTGGGGCAAGCCTGGCCACTTTACAGAACCTCGAGGCGGGTCGGGCCAACCCGTCGCTTAGCACTCTGGAGAGAATACTCACGGTTCTGGGCATGGAATTGGAGTTGTGCCAGGGCGAGGCCGACTGGGACATCCTGGCGGCCCTGGGGGTCCCCATGCAGAAGAGTGGCGGGCCAACTGTCCAGCCTTCGCCGGAGTTGTTGCACATTCACCTGCGCCACGCGCTGGCCGAAGTTGGTGGCCTCCAGTCGGATTCCGGAGAGAGCCGCAAGCAGGAGGCCCTGTGGGCGACCCTCGTCGCGCTCAAGCACCATTTTCCGACGTACTACGCAAGGCACTTCGGGCGTTCTCCCCTGGCGAAATCATTTGACTCCAGGGAAGTTTCGGGGCGAGTCGTCGGGCTCGCCAGAATCGCTGCCGACAACCTGGCGAGGTACCTGTGACCCCACTTACGCCGGATATCCTGGAGCGCTTCCTGGGTGAAGCTGCCGACCGCCTGGCGGGGGAGTGGGTGGTTATCGGGGGCTCCGCGTTGCCGCTGATGGGGGCACAACATCGCCCGACTGCCGATATCGATCTGGCTGGCCCGGACGATGCCACGCTGGCCCAGGCCATCACGCTTCTGGAGATTGCCGAAGACCTGGGCCTTGCCCCGGAATCGATCAATCAGGCGGGGGCATTCTTCCTGCGCAGGATTGCG
>CALGBT010000413.1 GCA_937884235.1 uncultured Pseudomonadota bacterium | reverse complement strand
CGTCATCCCCCCTGGCCAACACATGGGAGAGCCGCCCCTGCCGGGCCATGGTTCGGCTATAGGCGCGGCTGCTACGCGCCAGCTTCTCATTGAGCGTACACTCCGGCAATTGTCGCTTGGCCCTCTCACGATTCAACAATGCCAGTACCTGGGTCTCGACCTCCGTCGGGTCGCTGGTCTCTTCAATGCCCGGATACATCTTGAAAACCGGATAGCGAGGGGGAGTCATGCCGACATACACAGGAAACAGACTGGCCACCTGGGGCCCGTCTTGCTGCACTAGAAGTTCGACGATGTATTCCCCCGGTTCTTCCGGAAAATACACTTGATTCCAGATCAGCCCCTTGCTTACCCTAGGAGTCGTTTGCAGGGTCGCGTCTCCGGGCATGGCAAGGATAAATACGGGATTCCGGACCCCTTCCGCCAGCCCGCCCCAGAGCAGATGGGTGGTGCCCGGCTCAACCTGCTTGGGAAAGGGCCCCAGTTGCACGAGACGCCTCGTGAAGACCGCCGCAAACATCCTCCTGTCTTCAAGGTCGAGGGCTAGTCCGAAGCGATTGACCCCCAGGGATTGTAGCTCGTTGGAGACCAGGTCAACCAGCAGCTGCTCGGCCTCTCCGGGATCCTCGACACGTGCGATCACTGGAAAGTAGAAGCTGTCCGTGATGCCAAATGCGCGCAACGTGAATTGAATTGTCTGGGGCTCCCAAGCCTGCACAGCATCTATGTCGGTGCAATCGAGGACACGGCAGAGCTGCTTACAGGCCAGGGTGATATTGGGATCGTACTGCGGTGGCGCTTTGCCAGTGCTGACAAAGGCACTGGTGACGGCATCCATCAACTCCATTTCCTGCGACGAAACCGGCACCTCATCAATGGATACCGCATCGTGGTAGCGCTCCACAGTGGGCAGCAACTGCTCCTGAGGAACCGAGAAGTAGAGGACTACAAGGGTCGCACTGATTAGCGAACGAACCATTCACCTTACCTGGCCGAAACACTCGGCCTGTTGCAGTGCGATCCAGTATAGGTTGAGCACCACTTCCCTCAACTTTCCGATCCATGAAGGCGATCTTTTGGCGATTCGCGTGGTTTTTGATATGATTCACGCACAACCAGAAGAGGCCCTGCCATGATGCGTGCACTTATCCTATCGTTTGCGACCATTGTCGCGTTGAACAGTTGCGGTGTGAGCGTCGACCTTTCCAATCTGAAGTTTGCGGCGGAAGAGACGGACAGCGGAGCCAAAATAGATGTGCCGGCCCCCGTAGACATCCCTGGAACTGATCTTCGGGCCGGGGACAACTCCACTACCCCCGACGTTGTCGCCCCAGCAAGCTGCTGGGAAGTTTACAGGTGCCTGGCGCAGGAAGAAATGGCCTGGGACCTTGCGCAGAATAAGTTTCTGAAGTGCGGAGCCACCATTGAAGACGGCAAGTATCCTGAGGCTATCCAGGGACTCTACAACTGCCTGGACACCTGCGTCATCAGTGAAACTGCCAATGAATTTGCCATGTGCCTCTTTGCTAACTGCATCGATCAGACTATCACGTGTATCAACGACCAAGGTGGCGACAAGCGTTGTGCGGATGCCATGCAATGCTCAACTCACGAATGCACAGGCCTAACGGATGAGACGTCCATCGAAGACGCCTTCTGCCTCCTTGAATGTTTCTCTGGACTGGAGGGAGAACAGCTGGACAAGCTCTTCGGGGTTGTCGATGGGTGCTTCGAAGATGAAAGCGGGCTGAACCCGGGCTGCGTCCCCGCCCTCCAGTCGTGCTACGCCGGCTCAGGGGATGCCAACAAGACGTGTTGGGACCTTATCTCGTGCACACAGGCTTGCCCTCAGTGTGCGGACCCCGGACCCGAGCCAGTGGACGGCAACTGTGAGCAGCAGCAACAGCAATGTATGTTCGACTGCTACGTGGGCATGAGCATGGAAGCCTATGACCAGCTTATGGGCTTTAGCGAGTGTTACCTTGATCCAAAGGCCAATGCGTTCGTCTGTCTGGATTCCGCGCTCTCCTGCTTTCAAGAGAGTCTTGGGGCGCAACCGGGTACGCTGAGTTGTGCCGATTCCCTGATGACAATCAAGAACGGCTACTACATGCCCAAGGCTGCTCCCGCTGCCGATAAGTATGGGGAGATGATGGGGGCCTTCTGGGGGCTGAACAAGAACTACGCCGCCACCATGCACCAGACCCTCAAATGCCTTTCGGAAAAATGGGAGGTCTTCCCGGGTTACGGTGCCATGCCGCAACTCCACTGGGCCGAATGTGCGAAGTCATGCCCCTGATGTTGCCTCTATCTGAGCACTTGTTCGTTGTCACCCACCAGGCAAACTGCTAGCATTCCTTCTTCGTGGGTTGATGACCCCACCATCGTTCCTGACCGGAGGACCACTACATGTACCAACGTTCCCTACTGCGCCCCTTCGTTTTCCTGTTGGCTTGCCTCGTCATCGCTCCCGCACTGGCCGGGGAGAACAAAGCCGTGGGTCCATTTCCCGTGCGAGAACCAGAGGAAGGTACTGCCCTGCGCGTCATGTACGAAGTCCTGAAGGCAGGTGTTGATACCGACGAGAAGGCGGGCAAGAAGGCCTTTCGG
>CALGBT010000412.1 GCA_937884235.1 uncultured Pseudomonadota bacterium | reverse complement strand
AAGAGAAGGCTGTGGAGGAGAAGGCTGTTGAGGAAGCCCCGGCCGAAGAGAAGGCCGTGGAGGAGAAGGCAGTTGAAGCGGCTCCGGTTGCAGAGAAGACAGCTGAAGAGAAGGCCGCGGCGGAGACTGCGGAGGCAGCGAAGCCAGTACCCGAGCCTCGTTCCGAAGAGGATCTTCAGGCCCGCAGAATGCGTATCCAGGAGATCTACAAACTCGGTCGGAGCGCTGATGCGGCGGATCTCGCCAAGCTCGAGGCCATCATCACGGGCGACGGGAAGGCCTTTGAGAAGGCAACTGCGATTCGCGCCCTGGGCAATGACAAGAAGGATGCCCTGGTGGCACCGCTCAAGACGCTGGCCGAAGGAAACGATCTGGCGGTCAAGAGCGAAGCAGCCATTCTGCTCTATCAGTGGGGCGAAAAAGACTTTGCCAAGCCGCTCATGGAATCCATGCTGGACCAGGGCGTGGCCCTCCGCCGGGCGTTCTTCAAGGGCATTGAAGATGGCAAGTACGTCTATGACGATGAAGCCATGGCCTTCTTCGAGAAGGCCATGGAGGCCAAGCAGGTTCACGTGCGTCTCGACGCGGCTCTGGGTCTGCTCCACCTCAACAAGAAGGAAGTGGCTCTGGCGGCATTTGCGGAAGCTCTGGCTGACAAAGAGAAGGAGTATGTGCGTCTGACTGCGGTAAGTTACCTGGCCAGCGCCCGTGATATCCCCGAGGCGAAGGCACTCCTGGAAACCGCGGCCAACGATTCCAGCGCCCGGGTGGCCAATCGTGCCAAGCAGATTCTCGGCACCAACGTTCCCCAGCCGGCTGCCAAGTAGCAGCCACTGCTTCGTTCTACCTGAGCATTGTGGCGCAGCCCTTCCCCACTAATCTTCGCGACGGATCTTCTTGAGCAGGTACTCCAACGATTTGCGATGGATGCCGCCCTGGCGGGATGCTTCGGAGATATTGCCGTTGCAGACCTCCAGTAGGCGGGTCCAGTAACGCTCCTCGAAGCTGGAGACGAGGTTATCTTTGGCCTCTTTGTAGGGCAGGTGCATGAGCGCCGCGAAGTCTGAGCCGCCTGCCGGAATGGGTGGCCGGGTGCCGGGTTCCACGGTAAGCTCGACGCCGTCCGAGAAGAGGCAGGATCGCTCCATCAGATTGCGTAGTTCGCGCACATTGCCGGGATAGTCGTAGGCCAATAGCCGCTGCAGCATCTGGTGAGAGATGGTGTAATGATGGCCATCTCGCTGCGAGAAGAAATCGAGAAAGTGGTCGACCAGGAGAGGAATATCCTCAGTTCGCTCCCGCAAGGGTGGAATGCGCAGCTTGACCACCGCCAGACGATAGTAGAGGTCTTCTCGGAAATTGCCATTGGCCACTTCCTCTCGCAGGTTGCGATTGGTTGCCGCGACGATGCGCACGTCCACCTGTCGGAATGAATCGGCGCCGACGCTCTTGACCTCTTTGCGCTCGATGAGGCGGAGTACTTTGCCTTGCACCTGCAAAGGGAGTTCGCCGATCTCGTCGAGAAAGAGAGTTCCTCCCGCGGCGTTTTCAACGGCCCCCTTGCGGCGCTCAACGGCACCAGTGAAGGCGCCCTTGACGTGTCCGAAGAGTTCGCTCTCGATGATTGACTCGGGAATGGCCGAGCAGTCGAGAATTTCAAAGGACTTCGAGCCGCGTGCTGAGAGATCGTGCAGCGCTCGTGCGGTGAGTTCCTTCCCGGTACCACTATCTCCCTCTATCAACACGGTTGCCGAGGTGTTTGCTACCCGTCGCACCAGGGCAAAGAGGTGGCGCATCTGGCTGCTGGCGCCGAGCAGTTCGCCCAGCCGGTTTTCTTTGACAAGCTCAAGGTCAATCTTCTCCCGGCCTTCCTTGTACTTGAGGACCGTGTCGCCAACGGTGATCCTGCAGCTAGGTGGCAGGTAGCAATCTCTAACTGGAATGTCCTGAACCACCACGCCGTTCTTGCTGTTGAGGTCTCTAAGGCGATAGCCCCGCGGATCGAGTTCAATGCGAAAGTGATGGCGGGAGACGGTGGAATCATCTAGTACGAGGTCGTTGTCAGGGGCGGCCCCAACTCGCAGGATGAGGCTCTCCCAGGAGAGGCTCTCGCCCTTGTTGGCACCGCGCTGGACCACTAGTTCGAAGCGTGGAGCTTGCAGTTTCTCGATATTCGCTTCGAGATAGACGGTGCGTGTCAGCTGCCCTGAGTCTACGGAGTCGCCGTTATCGTGCCGCGCCATTCCCTGTCCTTGTCAATGGTGATGATTTTGGTTGTCTCTTGTTCCCCTTCTCGCACAATAACGGTGTGCGGGCCAACCGTCAACTGCCGGTCGATGATGTTGAGGCCATGGGAGGAGACCACCGCCTTGCCATCGATGAGTACAGAGGCGCTCGCCGGTGTGTAGCGCAGGTAGAGCCGGCCCAATTCCAGTGGTTTCAGGCGTTTACCCAGTGACCGCGGTCCCGGGTGGCGGAGGCTGAAAGAGACCGACACATAACCATCTTTTTCAATGCGGATCTCCCGGGGGTTGCCGCCCTCGACGAAGGAGAGAACCTGGGGGCTGGGGCCCAGGGGGCGGTCGTCCAGGTAGATTATTGCATCTTCGGGGAGAACGGAGAGACGGGTGGACGACCGGGCCAGCGCTGGTGTCAGAGTGGCCGCTCTGATATCTGCATCAGGGGACCTGAAATCGGCTTCACTGGCGGCGTCAAGAGTCAGGGCAGCTTGATCTGGTAGGTCTATCCCGGTGGTGACATCCGGCACGTCGGGTGGGAGCTGGTCACTGTCTTTGCTATCTGGCAATGTCCGCACGTCTCCACCATCAGCCAATGCCAGGAGTGTCTGGTCGCTTGCTGAATCGAGATCAAGGGCGCGAGTGCTGTCCTGCTCGTGGGCTGTCTCGGTTCTCTCGGGGGATTCGGTTATCTCTGCGGCCATGGGCGGAGCGGCACCATGAGGTGGCAACAGGACGTGCAGGGTCGTGTAGTCGAGAACCAAAAAGATGGCGGCTGCGGCCATGAACAGGGCCCAGGCCAGCCAACCACGTGTCTTCCGGCGCTGGCGCCGGTGCCAGTCGGGTTGTGCCACTGCCCGGGTAAGCTCCTGGGGCGGCGGTGGAGTCGCTGGCCGTTGCGGCCGGACTGGCAGGCCAGCCTTGAGATCGTAGGGGTCAAGGGGAGAGGCCTCGAGGATTTCCCCTTCTTCATCTTCTGGGGCACTCTCACCCTGGGGCTCCGGCCGTCGGCTATCGCCATAGAGTTCGGCGAGGAACTTTGTGATGTCTCCTTCTGAGACGACCCAGCCACTTTCCTGCATCACTGTGGCCAAAGCCCGTTCGAGTTCTGAGCCGCGGGAGTAACGCGCAGTCAGGTCCTTTTGCAGGCAGGTACTGACTACCTCGGCGAAGGACTCCGGCAGATCGGGTCGAACCTCGCGAATTGGTCGGTATTGCGCCTTCTTCACGCGAGTCAGGATCATCATGTCGGATTCCCCTTCAAAGGGGCGGGTCTGGGTGAGCAGTTCGTAGGCCAGGGAACCGAATGAGAAGATGTCACTCGCCTGAGTCAACTCGGCCCCTTCCGTCTGCTCCGGGGACATGTAGGGGAACTTGCCCTGAAGGACGCCGGTCATGGTGTGTCTGGTGAGTCGTTGTCTGGCTTTGGCGATGCCGAAATCGCCTAGCTTGACGGCCCCTCCCACGAGATGAAGACATTGGCTGGAGAGATGTCGCGGTGCATGATATCCAGGGATTCGCCTCGTGCACTTTTCTTGTCGTGTGCATACGCCAGCGCCCGGGCGACCTGCCAGAGGATATGGATGCTGATATCCGCGGGAATAGTTGCTTCCCGCTCATAGGCTGTCGAGAGCAGTGCGCGTAGGTCGACGCCGTCGACGAATTCCATGGCGATGAAATAGTCCGGCCCCAGGCGCCCCAGGTCGAGGACTTGAACGATATTGCCGTGACTCAGCCGGGCCGCAAGAAGCCCTTCATCAACCAGGCGGCGTACGAACTCAGGCTCGCCGGCATAATGGGGCAGGATCTTCTTGATGATAACCTTGCGGTGGAAGCCGGCTTCACCGTGCACCCGGGCGAGGAAGATCTCGGCCATTCCACCGACGGCTAGTCGGCGCAGCAGTTTATATTTACCGACGGTGACCGACAACGGTCGCCTCCCTTCCTCAGGAACAATCAGGCGCGGCGGAGGGCCAACACCTGTTTGAGGTCAGCGCGCGTGAGTTCGCGCAAGATGACCAGCACGGCACAGTATAGCACGAAATTGCCAGTCAACCGCAAGAGCACCCAGAAAACTCCACCTCCAGCCGGTTCGAGATAATGTGCGATGAGGGCGACGAGCACCGCGGCGCCTGCCCCACGCAGGAAAGAGAGGGGGGCCAGGAAGGTCTTGAAGCGTCGATAGGAGAGAATACCGGCTGCGATACACCCGGCAACCATGGCACTGGAGCTGGCCGCAGCTGCCCCCATGCCCCCGTAGCGCGGGATGAGTATGACGTTGAGTATGGTTGAAACCACCAGCATGCCTGCAAAGAGAAGTGCGGAGGTCACGGGTCGGCCGCTGCCGGTGAAGATGTTGGCGCTGACCACTACCATTGCGAAGAAGAGGTACCCCACCGATAGCACCGCGAACATCTGGGAGCCGGAGGCATAGACCTGCGGGAAGAATGGCAACGACATGATACCGGCAGCTTCACTGGCGAAGGTAGCGACCAGGCCGGCGAGGAAGAGAAAGACGTAACGATTGGTGGCCGAAATGTACCGGCGGGTCCGGTTGGCATCGGCTTCGAAGGTAGCACGAGAGATCAAGGGGAAGACGACAAACGCTACCGCGATAGTGGCGACGTACGGCAATTGCCCCAGTTGCAGGGCGAGTCCGTAGACACCGGTCTGGGATTCTGGAGTGCCCAGTGACGGGGGCGCAAGTGCCATGAGGAGCTGCAAGTCGACTTGCAGCAGACCATTCAAGAAGAAGGCAAAGAAGAGGGTTTTCCATTCGAACTTCCAGATGGCTTGCCATGGAATGGATTCGCCTTTCTGCAATCGTCCGAGCACGAAGGAGGAGACCGTCAGCATCACCGCAGCGGTTACGAGGAAGCCGCCGATAGCCCCGGAGATCGCATAGCCGGCGACGACAAACGCGATGGTCAGTCCGACTTTGCCGGTGGCGAAGAGAACGTCCATGAGCGCCTGGTGGGAGAACCTCTTGAGGCCGTTGAGGCTGCCGATGATTACTGCGTAGTAGCTGTAGAGCAGGACAATGGGGGAGGCGAATCGGAGGTAGATGGCCAGAGCTGGTTGTCGATAGAGGTGAGTGGCGATGAGGTCGGCCCCCAGAAAGAGTGCCAGACTCAGTCCGCCGCCAAAGACGGTCTGGATCTTGATGGTCTGCCATTTGACGGAATGGGCCCGCTCTTCCCGTTCAGAGATGAATTTGGAGACGGCCTGAATGGTGCCGCCAATAAGAATCATGTTGAGCAGGTTGATCAGGCCAATGACCACGCGATAGCGGCCGTACAGTTCACCGGTGACGTCGCCGCTCAGCTTCTCGAAGAGCTTGGGCAGGAAGACAACCAGGAGGAAGCCGGTTCCCATGAAGTAGATCTTGGCCATGCTCAGAAAGAGCACGCCACGGCCGACATGTGAAGTTGATTTGCTGGGCTGTGCGGTCACAGTTCTCCTGGGAGCTGGCTAGGGGCGTTTTCCCTTCCAGGCCTGTTTCAGAGCGCTCTCGGACATGGAGTCGAGGGGCGAGTAGTTGCTGTGGTCTTCTTCGTCGAGGTTGATCTCCCAGATGAAGTAGCCGGCGATGGTTTTCTTCCTGGCCTTGGTGAAGGTCCGCAGGAATGCCCTGTACGCTTCTACCTGGCAGAGGTCGCTGGGCTTCTTGTCAGCCAGGTAGTTGGCCGGCTCAGTAGCACAGGATTCCAATGCCCGGTAGCCAGGACCTTCCACCAGAACCGCTCGCATCTTCACCGCGTTGACGAAGCGGTCGATGTTGGTGGCAATGGGCTTCCAGGCCTGTTCCAACTCCCCGGCGTCGGGGACCGGCTTTTCGGTGAGCGTATACCAGGGGGTCATGCCAATCATATCGCAGCAGCTATGCCAGAAAGCAGAATTGAGCTCAGTGTACTCTACGCGGTCAGCCGCGTAGAAGATGAGTCCGAAGAAGGTTCCGTGCAGATCAGCAAAGATCGAGAGCCAGCGGTTCTGGTCTTCGGCGGTGCGCATGGTGGAGACCATCTCGGTGGCCGGGATCAGGAAATCCACACCGTGTAGCTGGGCCAGGCCGGCGTAGTAGACGGCAAATTCCCGATAGGATGCGAAGAAGGTATCCCGATCTGGTGGTTCGATGGCCCCGCGCCAGCCGTCATTTGGGGGGTCCACGTGGAGGTTCCAACCAACCTTCAGACCCAGCTCTTTGGCTTCCTGGGTCGCTTGGACGATGCAGTAGGCGCGGGGAGAGTACGAGACTGGGAAGATGTACTTGGAGTCGGTTTCGTAGACGATCACGAATTGCACCGCGTTGGCGCCCAGGGCCACCAGTCGTCGCATGATGGTCCCTGGCTTGGTGCCGCAGTAACCTTCCGCCATATAGCTGGTGATGTTCGCTCCCTGCCAGAAGTCGACCTCTGGTGCCTCCTGAAATGAGGTTACTTCGATGGTCCACGAGCCCGTGTTGTCTTCGTAGAGGGGGAGCTTGTCTTCGCGGTATTCCAGCTCATTACCTTCGGGGAGGTAGAAGTCCAGGGGCGTCGCCTCCTCAACAGTTAGGACCAGCAGGTCTCGAATCTGGACATACTCGCCCCCGACCTTCAGCTGCAGACCCCAGGCCTCTTCTCCCGGGATGTCCTTTCCCCGCGGCGGTGCGCAGCGTTTGTCCTGCTGCACACAGACTGTCCCGGCACGATGGTGGAACATGTAGTAGCGGCCGGGGACAAGCTCGTATCCGGTCCGGGTATATGGCTGGTTGCCCGCCACCTTGAAGGTGCCGACGGTGTGTAGTGGTATGTGTGGCTCCGGCTGATTGCAGGCGCTCACCAGGACAGAAACAAGCAGCAGTAGCAGCAATTGCGATCGCATGGCCCCCCGGGGGTCTCAGTTTGGGACCGTAGTATAGAACAACACCGGGCTGGAGCCAAATCCAAAGCACTCAGGTCAGAAGGCGACTCCGCCGCCCGCCTCCAGCGCCACTGGGAAGTTCATCTCAAAGGTGCGGTCGAAGGGGGCAAAATAGGTGGAGATGGAGGCACCGGCCCCCAGAAACATCTCGTCGGAGAGGAAGAACTGAGTTCCTATGTAGACATTGATTCCGGCCAGGAAGTCCACCGGGAACTCCTTGACGGCGCCGGGAGCGCAGAGGTCGGCTCCGGGGGAATCCTCCAGGAAATGCTTGCAGTTGGGATCCCTGGTGACACTGAAAGAGCCCAGGTAGTGGAACTCCAGACTGGGGGCCACGAAGAGCCGCCACCAATCGCCGGAAACACCGAAGGCCGGCCCGACAGTGACTCGAGCCGAGGTGAAGCCATCCACCAGATCCTCGAAGCGGTCCGGCAGAGAAGAGAGGAACTGAGCCTTGACGACAATGGCAAAGGAGCGCCGGAAGAAGTGCGCACCATCGAAGGAGAAGCCCATCATGAAGAGGGGATTGCGCAATGGTTGCTGCAGGAAAAGGAGGTGCTGGTAGTTGGCGGAGAAGACCCATTGGTGTCGCTCCTCTACTCGGCGCGGCACGTTTTCATAGTGAGTGCAGGCTGCCCAGCGTGAGACTGCCCGGTCTATGGCCTCCCCTGCCTCTTCCTCGTTCGCGAGTGCGATGCTCTCTCGCAGCACCACATTCTTGGCTTTGCCATCCCAGGCCAGCAAGCGGAGAACGCTGGCATCGCCTTCCTTCACGATGAGCGGATAGAAGAGCACATCCACCTTCATTTTGCGCATGAAGGCGAAGGTCCGCTCTTGGGTGCCAAGGGGAACTTCCTTCTCCAGGGACTTTTGCACGTCCTCGCATGCCACACTCAGCGCTTGCTCCACCGGTGGGGGGTGGAAGCCGGGGCTGAAGGTCGTATGGGGCGAGAGAAAGAGGGCCCGTTTGAAGGCCTGATGCGCGTCGGCGATGCGCCCCTCTTCCACCAGGGTGATGCCCAGCAGAAAGAGGATCTCTGAGAAGGCCTGAGGCTCCACGGCATCATAGAAGATGGAATTGAGCATCTCGATTGACCTGGTCAGGCTTTCGGCAGCTTCTTGCTGACGGAGGTCACGGTAGTACTCGTGACCCATATGATAGCGTTCCCTGCCAAGGACTACCTGGTCCTTGTAATTGCTTGAATCGGTGACGTTTCGACGGAGCTCCAGCACGGTTCGGACTTTGACGTCGAAGGTCTGTTGCAGTGCCAATTGCAGGCTTCGTCTCACGAATCTGTGCGGAGCCGCACCGCGCGCACCGGGAGAGAAGAGCTGGGCACAGGGGGAGTCGAGGTGTTGCTCAGGCCAGATGGCGACACGACGAGCGCGCCGTACGGGCAGTTCTGCGGCGGCTCCAAGAGCGCTGCTGCAGAAGATGGCCACGAGCAGGCCAGCCACAATTATTGGCAGCCGAGATCCCATTCTTCCCGATGTACCTTCGCATCGCCACCGACGCGCTTGAGGACGACCTGGAGTGGCGGTTTCTCACCATCCGGGTCGACCAGATTCCCTTTGAGCAGCTCATCGCCGCCCGACTCTGAATACTCCAGGTGCCCCAACAGGCGTTGTCCATCCTCGAACTCCAGGGAGAAGAGGAAGCTGTCCGACCGCACCTCTCCATCCATGACATAGTGGCAGGAGGCGAGGTCATAGTAGATATCGTCGCGATAGAAGAGGACAACCCCTGAGACATCCCATCCGAACTGGTCGACGGCCACCTTGATACGGCCGGTGAAGGGGGGGGCCAGTTGCTCGATTTGCAGCATGGATGAACTCTCGGGCATTTCCCAGACTCCGGAGACGTCGGTGGCATCGGTGCAGGCCGCGGTTGTGCAGAGCAGCAGTGCCCCCATGAGGAGGTTCCTCAGGCGCATGATACTTTGCCCCCGTCAGGTGCTGACTCGGAGAAGACCTCGGCTCCGAAGATCTCGATGGTCGCTCCCTGCTGCCAGGCTTCCGCCGGCAGTCCGGCCTTGCGACAGGTCTGCTGCAGGAACTCCGTGCGACTCCACCCATATTCCACGGCGACTTGCGGCAGCAGAACGCCGCCGGCTGGTCCCCGGGTGATGTAAAGGCCGTGGGTGCCAACTTCGATCTGCTCGATGTCGGTAATGACACGGAGTGGCGTCAGTGCGGAAATCTCAATCTCAATTGCTGCGAGCTCATCCGCTTGCACGGGGTGGAACCTGGGGTCGTGAATGGCGGCGGATATGGCCATGCTCTGGACCACCTTCCAGAGTGGTTCCTGGGGGCGAAATGTGCCGATACAGCCTCGCAAGTGGCCTGCCAGGGTAAGGGTCACAAAGGCCCCTCGGTGCTGCTGCAATCCTGGTCCCGTGGGCGGCGCCGGCAATTCGTCGGCGCCGGCATGGTGAAGACGCTCTGCCAGGGTTCGCCGCGCCAGCGCCAGCAGTTCAGTTCGCTCGGTAGCAGTAAGGCGACGGTCGTTCATCCTGAACCTCATGCGTCGGCAAGGGGAAGTGAGGCCCAATATACTGCGATTTCAATGCAAATGCCAGCCAGAACGAACCTTCAGTGGCGGCCCGTAAGGAAGTCATCAAGTATCTGGCGATGGTCAAAGGCCATGGTCGCCGGTAGCTTCGAGCGATGGCACGCCACCGCGGTGGCCGCGTCGTCACCGGCCACCGGTTCACCGTTGGCGCTGGCGATGAAGACTGTGGACACGGTGTGTTGTCTGGGATCGCGGTCCGGGGCCGAGTAGGTATGGAACTGGCGAACCAGTTGCACCTGCAAACCGGTTTCTTCAAGTGCCTCTCGCACCGCAGCATCCTCGAGGCTCTCGCCGTAGTCGACGAAGCCTCCTGGCAGGGCCCAACCGTAGGGCGGGTTCTTGCGCTCAATAATGACTATGCGCTGGTCGCTAAGTTCAATGATGAGGTCTACGGTGGGGACGGGATTGCGGTAGCGGGCCACGGCAGAACCTATTTGATGACTGAAAAGAGCCGACTCTTGTCCTGGGCCCACCAGATCAGCACTGCTCTGCCTTTCAGCGCGGCAATGGTTACCGACTGGACGTCGGGGTCCGGGCGATACTGCGGAGTGAACTGGTCAAGGGGGTCGTTGGTCCAGAAGCGGCCGTCGGCGGAGTTATCCCGGTTATCGCCCATGACGAAGACGCGTCCCTCGGGGACCACGAATTCGGAGGGGGGGGAAGAGGGCAGAGAGCGCGGCCACTGCGAATGTTGGAGTGTGTCGGGTGGGCAGTGCTGGGTAAGGTAGGTAAGCTCGCCCGCAGTCTCTTCCTGCAGAATGCACTGGTCACAGGGGCGTGAGCCCGGAGTGCCACCGCAGTCCAGCATGCCTTCTCGGGGCATAGTCGCCACCTGCTCGCCGTTGACCAGGAGCACATTGTCCTGCAAACGGATAGAGTCGCCAGGCAGGCCAATGACTCGCTTGATGAAATCCTTGCCGTGGTCGGGATGTCCCATGACGGGGAAGGGGAAAACGACGATGTCGCCTCGAACCGGCTCGCTCCAACGCACCAGGTAATCGTCGACAAACGGTATCTTGATGCCGTAGGCGGACTTGGCGACGAAGATGTGATCGCCAATCTGCAGGGTCGGGATCATGGACCCCGTGGGAATCTTGAAGGGCTCAAAGAGGAAGAAGCGGATGAGCAGGGCGATGCCGACGGCCCAGCCAATTGATTCAAGGTACTGGCGCAGGACGCTCTTGGAGGCCTTGGCGGCAATGCCGGGCAGGAACCAGGATAGCCAGATGACGGGGGCCGTCTCCCGGATGAGTTTGGCGGTTTGCAATTGCGTGACAACGCCTGCGGTTAGGCGCTCCATCAACCGGTAATCACGAGGAGCTGCTGAGGTTGCCGCGGCAAGCTCTCCCACCGTCTTCTCAAGCCGCACCATGGTCTCGGATGAGCGGCGCGGTTCTTCCACCCGGCGCAGGGCTCGCAGTCCACCCCGTACTGTCTTGCGGGCAGCGGACAACGACCTTAATTTAGACCACCAGACTGTAACGTTCATGACTCCGTCGCGGGCCGAGGGGGAGAAATTTGTTGGTGGTGAGGGGGGGAATTGAACCCCCGACCTGAGGTTTATGAGACCTCCGCTCTAACCGACTGAGCCACCTCACCAAGTCAAAAAACCACTCAGCGATTTACCCCACGAAGGTAACAGTGTCAAGGTAATTGTATTCCCTGACCGAGGCAGGATGCCGGCCTGATAGCGCTCTATTGGACGTGGACTATGGTCGTTGCGAGGTCGGATTGGAAGAAGGTTACCTGGTCGTAAACGATGAGGCCGATCTCGTAGTCCCCGGACTGGTCTGGCAGGAACTGGGTGATACAGCTGCCCTCGGTGTTGAGTTGTGCGGCAGAGCCGGCGGGTTTGTCCAGCAGGAACCAGGTGTAACCGTTGTCATAGATTAACTCTCCGCAATCCCCCTTGGCCGAACCGCAGCCGTCGAGAATCACGCTCTGACCGGGTTCATAGCCGTCATAGCCGTCGCCAGCATCGGCCACGGGAATCGCGCAGGCCTGTTCCTTGGCTCCCGACAGTTGGACCACAGCTTCCACGAGGCCAACGAGGGAATCTTCATACTCCACGGTGAGCTTTCCGGAGAGATCGTCGGAGTGCGGCGAGTACTCGACCCAAACCGGCAATACAGAGAAGGCCGGTATCTCGGTGTTGCCGGCGAAGACCTCTGCCAGGGTGTAGTCGTCGGAGGCACCGTCCCATTTGTTGGTAATGCTTACGTGGGCGATGGTACAGGGTGCGGAACCATTATTGACCAATACCACCGGCTTTTCTTTGATTTCGGTGGGGGACGCTGAGTTGAAGTGGAGGGTCTGGTTGTTGGGGGCGAGTTCGAACTGGCATTCGCTCTTGGAAATCATGGAAATGCAGTAGTCCTGGGGTCCGGAGAGCGGAGCAACGTATTTGATGCACATCTCGGAGTTGCGGTCCTCGGGGTGTCCGGCAGGTTTCTGGTAGTTGACATTAAACTTGATGGATGCACCGCCCTTGAGGGCACGGGGCAGAGAGAGTTGATTGTCGTTGGTGGGGTCCACTGCGCTGAAGGTATACCAGTCCTTCGTGTCGGGCGGGTCAAAGGTAACGTCCTCCATCTGGATGGAGCAGCCACAGCAGTGGCCCGTATCCGAACAGAGGTGGTCACACTCAGCTGCCGGCGTGTTGAAGATGGATACTGAGTGGGTGCTGACCTCCGAGAAGTCGAGATAGCCGAAGGGGCTGGAGTTACTGAACTCCAGTAGCGCCGGCGATTGCTTCACTTCAACCGGGATCTTCAGTTCGTCGTTTGGTAAGGACGGATCGTTAGTGCCCACCACCAACGTGTTGGTATCCTCCCAGGAATCGTCACCCGGACAGTACATGACTGAAAAGGTCACCGCATTGTAGGCCGGGTCACCCTTCTTGGGGATATCGATGGGCAGGGCAGGCGGGTTTGTGATGGAGAATTCCGACGACGGAGAGTCAAAGTCAATGGAGTTGATGGTCAAGGTATCGGTTCCATCATTGTCGATTTTGATGGGCGTCGTGGAGCAACCGGTGACGCAGCCGTAGCTGATCTTGGTCTTGTCGACCCGGGCCTTCGGGCCAACGCTCAGGACCGTGAAGAGCATCCGGTACTTGTTGTCATCGTCTTTGTTCTCGAACTTGGGATGGTTGGATTCGATAACCAGCATCGCGAATTCCGTGTTGACGATTTCCGGCACCGGGTCGTAGACAATGAGAAACTTGATGGGCGGGACCTGAAGGTCCTGCTCAATGGTCATGGGGAAAGCAGACTGGTCGGGGTAGCCGGCGAGCCACTTGATGGACATGTAGGGGTTGCCGCCATCTTCAAGGTAAATGCTCTCGATTTCCAGCGGCAAGCTGCCGGCATTGGCAATGGTTACTTCCATGCTTTTGGAGCCTTCTCCCTGCAGGGATGGCTGAAACTCCCGGTACTCGTAGCAGAGGTCCCCTGGGCCCAGAGTCAAGCCGTTGGGGCAACAGAGGTCGTCCACCTGAGCCTGGAAGCTCTCGGGGCACTCCCCGCCGTCGTCTTTTGTCTCGGCGGGCTCCAGGTCCAGATTCAACCAGTCCCCCCCGACCTGCAACTCCATCAGGGGGCGTTTCCCCTGGCCGAATTTGTTACCACACGTCGACAGTGCCAGGAACATCCCCAGCGCTACAGCAATAGCCAGAATGCGCTTCATAGTTACTCCTTGTCCTAGTTGCAGGAGACCGTGTTTTCGTTGTTGCAAACCATCTTGTACCAGATCTTGATCTCATTTGTCGGCTGGGGCATGCAGTTGCCATTCGGGTCAAAGACCACGCTGTTGGTGTTGGACTGATACTCCCAGCCGGTGGTGCAGGGCTGGTATCCGGCGCCGGAGTCGACCCACACCAGGATGCTGCCCGGCGAGCCATCAGCCTGGGCCGAGAGGAAGAATTGCTTCTGCAGGCCAAAGGCCTTGTTGCCGATCTTCTCCAGAATCACCGCGAAACTTTTGTCGCAGATGCTGCCGAACTCGCCGCCCGTGGCTTCCTGCACGTCGATGTATCGTTTGCCGGCGTCAGCCCCCTCATCGGAGTTGCCGCAGCCGCCGTTCTTGTCCCCGACAATGGCGTGGACGTGCATCATGTCCTCGTTGAGGAAGCCCTTGATAGACTTGAAGAAGTCGATGTAGAAGGGTACCGACCCGGGGGACTGGTCCTCTTCGTCAGAGACCATGATGACTTCCAGCGCCGCGTCGCTACGGAGGAAGCCGCGATTGTAGCCGCCGCAGATTCCCTTGACGCAGAGGTTGCCATCGCTGCAATTGGCATCGCTGGAGCAGGGAATGCCGGTATCAGTGGCGAGAGGGGCGGTGATGGCACGGCGTCCACCTTCCAGACCTGATTCCTGTGTCCCCGAGCCACCGCAGCCGATATCTGTGACGTTGGGACCGAAGGAGGCAACCGTTGTCTTGTCGATGATTCGCGGCTCGCCAAAGAACTTGCCGACATATTCCTCGTCGGTGACGTTGGTCGTGGTAATGGCAATCTGGTAGTCATTGTCCCATTGTGCGGCTTTGTCCATCAGGTAGTCGAAGTTGTCGGCCAGGTTGTCCTGTTCGCCACACATCGATGCCGACTCGTCAATAACGAAGAGCAGGTCCACTTTCTTGCCGGAGATCTGCGTGAAATAGTCGGTGTTTTCAGTGTCCCACGTGCCTTCTCCGCGCAGTGGTACGGGGAAGACCGGCGTGTCGAGATCCGAGGACTCGACGATAAGCTTGCATTCATCGATACCTTCGTTTTGCGGCAGGTAGACAATACAGAGTTCTTCGAACTGCGAAGGCTGTACCTTGAGGGGCAAAGCCGGGAAGTCAATGACCTGGAACTCGGGACCGCAGCCGTCGGTGTAGATGTCGGTGATATCCAGTGGTGCGGTGCCTGCGTTGTAGACCTTGATCTTGAAGGCTTTGGAGTAGCAGCCGATGGTGACCAGGCCGAAGTTGACGTCGCCTGGCAGGACGGCGATGTCTGCAACTCCTGAAGTGCCGTGCATGTTCCAGGTCAGGCTGCCCCCCGCTCCGGCCTCCGGGTAGCTGTGTTCGGTGTAGACTCCGGCATCTGAGTAGGGCTCCGTGTACTTGATCTGCAGTGCCCCGTAGTACTCCTCGAAGAGCGGGATGAAGGGGACTGAGGTCGGTGGCTTGTAGAGAATCTGGATGGGATGTGCCGTCCCCGGGGCAATGCCGTCCATCATGGGAATGGGCATTCCCTGCGGGATGAACTCGCTGGAGGCACCGCCGGTTTCGGAGCAGTTGGTCATCATGCCCATGAAGCTGACACATTCCCTGACCACTCCCGACTTCCAGGAGCAGTATCCGGAACCGGTGTTCTTGATGAAAATCTGTTTCGAGTCGGAGGCACCGTGAGCAACGATGCCGAAATCCAGCTTGCCCGGTACGAAGCCGATCTTGCACTCCGGGGAACCGCCACGAGTTGCGGACAGGTCGACGAATGCATCAGGAGTCATGGGGTCGTCACTGTGGATGACTATTTTGCCCAGTTCGACGCCGGTTGGTCCGCCGTCGTTGGTGAAGGTCAGTTTCACACCGACTTGCTGTTCCGCCACGATTTCGCCTTCGCCGCTGCCCGTCGTCGGCGGGAAAGCCGCATCAGCGACCACCGCAAATTCCAGGTCTGGCGTGTTATTGATGATCTCGATCTGGTCCACGGTCAGGGGTGCGTGGCCGACATTCTGGAGCACCAGGGTTCGCTCAATGGTCCAGCCCTGGGCAACAATACCGAAGTCAACCTTGTCGGGTGGGTCGAGGAGAATGAATGGTGCATCAATGTTGGCGTAAACGGGGATGGTGACAACGGCTTCGTCGCCATCATTGGATTCGATGACGATGCCACCAATGGGGTCGGATGTAGTAACAAAGAAGGCCGTCGGATTGAACGAGATGTTGAAAATCGTGTTTTCCCCTGGGGCGATTTCCACGGAGCCACTGGGTGCGTTCTTGATGCCAACATCCGCATTGGTGCCCGGTGATGTGCTGACCCCGGTGATCTTGAGATTGTGCTGACCCATGTTGTGGACAGCCAGTTCCTTCACCGCCTCACTTTGGATTGGCACCCAACCAAAGTCGATTTTTGGCGGGGAGATGCTCAGCTCTGGGCCAACTTCGATACCTTGAAGGCGAACTTTCTCGAGTGTCTGCGCACCAGCATCCTTGAACGCGACAACCAACCATCCTTCATCGACATCACGCAGGGTGGGTGCATAGTTCAAGTCGATATAGGCATCACCCTGCGGCGCAATTTGCACGGGGAAGGTGGGCGGGTCGATGATGTCGAAGTCTTCGCTGCTGCCCAGCTCGATGAAGACGTTCATGAGCTCGGCTGCCGCGCTGCCGGTATTTCTGATAGAAAGGGTAATAACCTTGCTGTCGCCGCTGAGAACCTCACCGAAGTTCACCGGATTGGGGAGAATCAGGAGTCCCTCAAGGGCCTGACCGACCCGCAACGGAACTTCTACGATCGGTTCTGTAGCGGCATTGGTCTGGATAATCAGGACTGTGTCTTCGGGAATGGTCGATGGTGCGACATAGGTCACGGCGACAATGGTGGAGGCATCGGTGGCCAGCACGTCGTTCTCTGGTACCGAGACCGTAAACGGCGTTCCTTCGTCACGAACGAAGAGCTGCTTGATGTTGAGGTCTTTGCCGGACCCGATGTTCTTGATGGTGACGGTCAAGGTCTGCGTCTCGCCCGGTGCCAGGGGCGAGAAGGTCAATTCAGAGGGGAGAACCTCGATTTCCGCATAGGCTTGCTTCTGGGGGCCACCAGTCCCGCCATCGCCTTCAGCGTCAGAACCACAACCGGTGGCGAGGAGGAGAAGGAAGGAGAGAAGTAATGCCATGCGCGGATTGTTCATCAGAGTCCCCCGGAAACGTGTTGCCGACCTGCCACGGCGGCGCTCGCGCGCACGCCCCATTAACGAACCGAGAGCATGTTACAGAATCACACAGGCCTGTGCAAGAAACTTGCGGAGCGGAGGATCGGCGGGTGAGGTTGGAGAATTGCCAGGGTCGCGCAGCACCCTGGCCCAATAGAATGGTGGTTCGCAGGTTGCCAGGGTCGCGCAGCACCCTGGCCCAATAGAATGGTGGTTCGCAGGTTGCCAGGGTCGCGCAGCACCCTGGCCCATTAGAACTACTGGAAGAAGTAGGGGTTGTGGTAGGCGGGGGTGATTTTGTACTGGCCGGCATCGTCGGTAATGACCTGGACCTTGCCTGAGGGCCATTCGACACTGCAGACTTCCCACATGTCGGAATCGACGAGCATCACGTCCTGTACCTCGAAGACGAGTTGGGCGTAGATGTAGACCCGGACTGTGGCGTATGAGGCGCCGTAGCCGTGGTCGTTCCAGTAGTGGACGCCGACGCGGTAGGAAACGTTCTCGGGAATGTCGAGGTTGATATTCTCGGGGCCGGCTCCGTCAGTATCGTCGCGGTCCAGGCCGGGATCGTCGTTGATGCCCGGATCGTAGCTCCCCCAGTTGGGATGTGCGTTGAACCAGAAGCCGTCGAAGGGAATATCAAACCAGCCGTCGGCAGCGCCGTCGCCATCCAGGTCGGGGCCTGCGGCCCAGGGGTGGAGGAAGTGCAAGTCGAGGTCGGACCCGGCTTCGGGGCCGGTATCGGTTTCGTCAAGATCCTCGGGGGTGTGCCACAGCAACTCGATGTGGATTGCCTCGTCGGGGATGACCACCACTTCGTATTCCGAAGGGAAGCAGGAAGGGGTGTTGGTCTGGTCATACACGGTCAAGTAGAAGGTGTAGACGCCGGCGACGTTGGTTTCGAAGGTCGGGTTGGGGAAGGTGTAGGATGGTACGAAGACGGACTGGGAGCCGGCGGGTTGGCTCACGTCCCATTCCCACTTCTGGATGGTCCCGTTGGCGGCGTAGGACTCGTCCCCGAAGAGGTGAAGAATGGTCTGGGGGATGACTTCGTCGCCTTCGGCGCACTTGACGATGGAGGTGGGGCATTCGATTTCAACGCCGGCACCGGAGAGTTCAACTTCCTTTTCTTTTTCGAAGGAGTTGTTGACGATGACCAGGATCCCCGTATCGAGGATGAGTGAGCCATCTTCGGTGGTGGGGTTGGGGGCATCGGGGATGAAAATGACGTTGACCGTTGCCGATGCACCGATGGGAATAATGACGGGCATTTCCGCGGTGGGGACATGGTCGAGGGTGCTGAGGTCGAAGTCAAAGTCAGGTGATGAGCCTTCCTTGACGAAGATGTCATGGATTTCCAGCGGCGCATCGCCACAGGCCGAGATTTCAAGTGGTACCACGGCCTGCTCGCCGTACTTCTTACCGCCGAAGTTGACCTTGGACGGGTTTACGGCGATGCACGGCACCGATTCGTTGCCGGTGATCTTGACTTCGGTCCCGCCCAGGTCCTGTTCGGAATTTGGTGCGGTTTCGGGGTCATTGGAGAAGATTCGCAAGGTGGCATTGGCAGGGTCTGAGTTCTCTGGTACGAAGCGGACGCGGAAGTAAGTGGTATCGCCCGGGGCAATCACAATGGAATCTTCGAAGGTGACTTCCACTTGCTCACCGCCGGCCGGATAGTCAGTGGCCTGGACCTGGAGGGTGTAGAACTCGCTGCCGACCAGGGAGAACCCGGTAATTTCGAGGTCGGCGGCGCCGGTGTTGAGAATGTTGATCTGCTTTTCGTTTTCTTCACCGAGGCTTACCTGGGCGAAGTCGACCCATTCGGGACTGACCTGAATCTTGGGGAATCCCAGGGCGGTCTTGAGCGTGATCTTGACGGTGGGGCTGTTGGAGGCATCCGACGTGATGGTCAGGACTGCCGACCGGTCGAAATCGTCTGCCGGGCGGGTGAAGACCACGCGGGCTGCCAGTTCATCGGGAGTTTCTTCGGTGCCCTTGTTCAACTGGGCAACGTAGAACTTATCACCAGCGTCCTTGGCCGCCGTGAAGGCTGGGGGCAGTTCGAGGGTGAAGGCCGGGCTACCTTCGGTGGCCCCTTCGCCAGCGACGTAGTCCTCAAGTTCAACGCTGATGATTCGCAGGCTACGTTCGCCAGAGTTCTTGATGCTGAGGGTCAGCTTGACCTGCTCACCGACGGCAACAGAACCTTGGTCGAAGTTTGCTTTGCAGTTGGTCAGCTTATTGCCGTTCTTATCGCAGACTTCCGTGGGGGCGATTTCGATGACGGGGAACTTACCCACGCCATCCCCGGGATTGTCCGGGTTGGACGGGTCGTCTGAACCGCCGCCGTCGCCGCTGCAGGCGCCTACCGAGAAAGCCAGCAGTGCCGCCAATAATAGGACCCGAAAGAACCCGAATGTTTGCTTGCTCATCATCTGCTTCCTCCCGCATTCTGACGCCGGTGAACGGTCGCCAAACCAAAAAGGTTTCCAAAGTCTACTGACATGACGGTAGACCCGTCAATCAATTTCTCGCTCTGCTACAAATTGCCGGCGGACCCGTTGCCGGAACGGCTGGACGGGAAGTGATGAACAGATTGTCTTTGTCGCGTCCGGTCGTGTGCGTCATGGAATCCTCCCATGGCTCCAACCGGATCGGCCACACCCGAAAGACATACTACGGGGGGCCGCTGGGCTTGTCAACCGGGATGGCTTTGGCGGTTGCTGCGGCATGTTGCGCCAGTGCAGTCTTGCTTTGCGAACTGGCGAAAAGTACCATAGACGCTGGCGTCGATGATTGGAACGTAGATGATTGGACCGTGGTTGTATTGCGCAGGGGAAGAGAATGCGAGAGATGCTGGCGGTATCGGCCGTGGTTTTGTTGATGGCTTTCTGGAGTGTGGAAGCCAGGGCCGATTCATGTTGCATCGAAAGTAACGTGGCTGGATGTGACGACGCGGGGGTGCAGAACTGCGTCTGCCAGATGGATTCATACTGTTGCGATGTCCGTTGGGACCTGCTTTGCGCAGGGGAGGCGGATCAGTGCGGCGGATGCACCGGTGATTGTTGCTCGGCCAACGGCTCCGAAGGCTGCGACGATGAGAGTTGCGAGGCTGCGGTTTGTGCCATTGACGGTTTCTGCTGCGACGTGAACTGGGATTCCCTCTGTGTCAACGAAGCCCTAGACCTGTGCGGTTGTGTGGCGCCGCCGGTGTGTGGGGACGGGGCCTGCAATGGGGCCGAAGACTGCAACTCCTGCCCTGGTGACTGTGGAGTCTGTGCCGGCAGTGATAGTTGTTGCCTGTCACACGATGGAACGGGTTGCAGCAACGCTGGAGTGCAGGCCTGTGTCTGTGCGATGGATGCTTACTGTTGCCAGACCAAGTGGGATTCTCTTTGTGCCGCAGAGGCTGATGAGTGTGGGTCATGCACTGGCGACTGCTGTTCCGCCAATGGAACGCCGGGGTGTGACGACGAGAGTTGCGAGGCTGTTGTCTGCCCGAACGATGCCTTCTGTTGCGACAATCAGTGGGATGGACTGTGTGCCAGCGCGGCGGAGGACAGTTGCAACTGTCAGGTCCAGCCGGCGTGTGGCGATGGTCAATGTGCCGCCAATGAGAACTGCCAGAGTTGTCCTGGTGATTGCGGGGTTTGTTGCGGCAACGGCAATTGCGAGGCCGGGTTTGGCGAAGACTGCAATGTCTGTCCAGGTGATTGCGGGGCCTGTTGCGGCAACGGCAATTGCGAGGCCGGGTTTGGCGAAGACTGCCTGAGTTGCCAGGACGATTGTGGCCCCTGCCCTTCGCAGGAGAGTTGCTGTCAGACGCATGGCTCTCCTGGTTGCAACGATCTGGTGGTGTTGGCTTGTGTCTGCGACATGGACCCGTTCTGTTGCGAGACGGCCTGGGACAACTTGTGCGTTGACGAGGCGGAAGGGCCATGCAACGCGGCGTGCGGGTGCCAGGCCGATTGTGCCGGCAAGCAATGTGGTGAGGATGGCTGTGGTGGGAGTTGCGGGAATTGCGCCCCGGGCTTTGTCTGTGGGGCCGGAGGCTTGTGCGCCTGTGCTCCAGATTGTGCCGGCAAGCAGTGCGGAACTGATGGCTGTGGCGGGAGCTGTGGCGCCTGTGCTCCCGGGTTTGTTTGCGACGGCGGTGGTCAATGTGTATGTGAGCCGGATTGCACGGGCCAGCAGTGTGGCGATGATGGCTGTGGCGGAAGCTGTGGCAACTGTCCGCCAGGTTTCGTGTGCAACGAGGCGGGACTTTGTCAAAAGGAATGCGTTATCGACTGTGCCGGCAAGCAGTGCGGGGTAGATGGGTGTGGTGGTAGTTGCGGTGCCTGCCCGCCTGGATTCAACTGCCAGTTGTTTCAGTGTGAACCCGACTGCGTGCCTGTCTGCGGCGGCAAGGAGTGCGGCGGTGACGGATGCGGTGGACTTTGCGGTACATGTCCTGCCGGCTGGAATTGCACTGCCGAGGGTATTTGTCTGGATCCCAACGCCTGCGTGCCCGATTGCCAGGACAAGGAGTGCGGGCCAGATGGTTGTAGCGGCATTTGTGGCACCTGTGGGTATGGCTGGAGTTGCTCGGCCAATGGCCATTGCTTCGACCCTTACGCCTGCGCGCCCGATTGCCTGGACCGTGAGTGTGGGGACAACGGTTGCGGTGGTTCGTGTGGCAGTTGTGGAGTTGCCCAGGAATGCAAAGAGGGACTATGCAAAGAGCCTTGCGTGGGTAACTGTTCCAACAAGGAGTGTGGCAGCAACGGTTGCGACGGCACGTGTGGCACCTGCGTTGAGGGCGAGGAATGTACTGATGGGCTCTGCCTGCCTGCCCCCGTGGACGAGGTGGACGTCATTTCCGTGGATGAAGTGTGGTCCCCTGAGGACGCGGGTGATTGGGGTTCGCAGGATGGTGCTGGCGGTGGGCTCGTGGTAGAGGACAGCGTGGGGTCTGGCGGAGTCAACAGCCAGGAGTGCCTCGAGGGTTACGAGAAGAAATACGGCAAGTGCATTCCGATTGCTGCCGACGACGGCTCGGGTGATGATGGAGACAAGGCGGGAGGGTGTTGTGCGGGCATGGTGCCGACCGCGCCGTCAGTCTGGCTGTTGCTGGGTCTGCTGATCCTTCTTGCGGTTGGTCGTTTCAGTAATTACGGAAGAGGAGCCAGAGCAGGGGACTGATGTCCACTCCTGCAGTGACAGTGGTGAAGGTCGGGGTGAGGAAGCTCTGGCGCCCTTCCAGGAAGAACCCCAGATAGCCGTCATACATCAGGTATTCCACCGTAGCCCCGATGCCGAGGCCGTCCACAGAGTCGGTGGTGAGTGGACCGTCGCAAAGTTGCTGCTCGTCCAGTGCCTTCTCGGAGCGCGAGGTTCGCCAGAAGAGTCCACCATGGGTGACAATCCAGCCCCAGGGGCCAACCCGTGCGATGGGCCAGTAGCCTCCAGCGTAGAACTCCACGGAGATGTCCGTGTAGAAGGCGATCTCGGCGGTGACAGGGAAGTAGGCTGTTTGCAGTGCGAAGACCCCGTTGACCTGATTCCTCTCGGTACAGAGTTCCTGGTCGTCTGAGTGGAGCTTCTGGTACGAGAGCCCCGCTTTGAAGTTAACGATCTTGTTGGGGCGCTGTCCCGTGAAGTAGTACTGGGCGTGTGCAGTTGTCGGCAGCAAGAGGGCAGTGCAGGCCAGTGAGAACAAGAGCGGCGTGATTCGAAGCATGTTCCTTCCGTGGACGAGCCGGAAAACTGTTGTGGGGCCGTCGGTGTGTGTAGCATAATCATAGGTGAACGTTGCATGCAACCCTGTCGAGCGGTTTGAGGGTGGAGGAGACCTGCGGTGGAGTGCACGCGAGCCTTGATTGTCTTTGCCCGTTACCCTGAGTTGGGCCAGACCAAAACCCGGCTGGCGGCGAGCCTGGGTGATGTTGATACCCTGCAACTCTACGAAGCGATGCTGGCTGATACGGCCTGGAGCGCGGGGCTGGTTGCCAATTGCCTGCATCTGGCCGCACTCACGGGTCTGCCGAAGGATGGAAGCAGGCCTCGGGATCCCATGGGGCGGTCGCCCTTTTCTCCCTTCCTGCTATCAGAGCAACAGGGGGACGAGTTTGGTGCGCGTTTGGGCGCGGCGATGGAGTTGGCTGTGTCGGCGGCCGGGGGGCCGGCACTTCTGGTTGGCGCAGACTCCCCGGAGATCTCTACTGAACTGCTGGAGCGGGCGTTTGTTTGCCTGGAGGAGCATGATGTGGTTCTGGGACCGGCGCCGGACGGCGGCTACTACCTGATTGGTATGCAGTCCTACTACCCGTCCCTCTTCGAGAACATCAACTGGAGTACCGAGACGGTAGCTGCCGAGACCGAGGCTGCGGCCCATGCGCTGGGGCTGTCGACAACCAGACTGGAAGCGCTCAGCGATCTAGACTACCTTGAAGATTTGCGCAATCTGGCGATTCGTCGACGCCATGCGTTGGCCATTGCGGGTGGGCCGTCGCCATGTCCGGCGACGGATAGCTGGCTGAGGGGGGCACTGCCGGGACAGAACGGTATTCCCCCAAGGTTGACAGAGGGAGGAACCGATGACCCAATCTAGTGAAATCCCCCAACGGATCCAGGAGGCCCTTGACCATACGGTGGCCATCATCCCGGTCTGGAACGAGGAGGAGGGCATTGGCGACGTGTTGGCCGATATTCCCCGCGGCGTGACGCCCATCGTTGTGGACAATGGTTCTACCGATGGCACGATCCCGATCATTGAGTCCACGGATGCGATTCTGGTCCACGAGACTGAAAAGGGCTATGGGAATGTTTGCATGGCAGGAATCAGAGCCATCCCTGCCAAGGCTCCCGGCACGCGTTACGTGGTCTTTATTGATGGTGACCATGCTGACCATCCCGAGGACCTCCCCGAGATGATGCGCTATCTGGTAGATGATGAGGCTGATATGGTACTGGCTTCCCGAGTATCCGGGATACGGGAGCCCGGGGCTTTGCCCCTTCAGTCCCGCTTCGCGATCTGGTATGCGCGTCGTTTGCTCTGGCGGCTCTATCGGGTCCGGTTCACAGATATCGGGCCATTCAGGGTGATGCCGTTGGAGGTGCTACAGCGGCTCCACATGGTTGACAAGACATGGGGCTGGACCGTGGAGATGCAAGCCAAGGGGGCGCGACTGAAGTTGCGCATGAAAGAAATCCCTGGACGGTATCGCAAGCGGCCCGGTGATTCTAAGATTTCCGGTTCTTTCTGGACCGCGATCAAGACGGGATGGAAGATGCTTACCACAGTGCTGAAATGGCGCTTTAAGCGCATTGGACCCCCTGCTGGCGAGGTGGCTAAATGAGGGACTGGCGGGTCTTGCCGGGCCTTTTCCTACTGCTGATTCTCTTTGCTTCAGGGCCGCTTCGTGCGGCGGATCTATTTGGCCTGGGCAGCCGCAACGCAGCCTTGGCTGGGGCAGTGACGCCGATTTGCGACGATGGCCACGCTTCCTGGTATAACCCTGCTGCGTTGGGGGCGTTGTCTGAAGGCAGTTTCTCTGTCTGGTATGCCACCATGTTACCTTCGATCCAGGCGGATGTTACCAATTTTGGTAGCCTCGGACAGGTCGGGGTCTATGAGCAAGTCGATGTTCATGGTCGCCTGGATGGTCCGGCCACGCGGGCGCACCTGGAAGGGCTCTTTGACCGCGCGGCTGAACTGGAGCGTTTTTCCGGCGTGGGAATCAGCTTTGCAATTCCGCTGCACAAGCTCATCTCAAGCCTGCCTTTTGCTCTCGTGGTGGGGGGCAGCACCATGGTCCCCAACGAGGGACGTAGCCTGGCATCGTTCACCGCGCAGACCATCGATCAGCCCTTCTTCCCTTCCTGGAACACACCATTTAACCAACTGCGCTTCAATCTCGGCCTGGGCGCCGAGATCTGGCCAGGGATTGTCTGGCTGGGTGCGGGAGTTTCGGTACACTCCCGGGTTGAGGGCATGGTGGTGACTTTGAACCCTGTGGCCTCCTACGACCCGGAGCATCCGGAGACAAATCCACCTGCTGCCAGCTCGGCTAGTACGGAGCAATCCCTTGGTCTCTATGCTGCTCCAACTGTCGGTCTGCTGGTGCAACCGGTATCTTGGGGTCGTCTGTCGGTGGTTTACCATGGTGAGGAGAAGACGACCATCTCTCTGGGCGCCACGGCAACCATGGAGTTGGACCTTGGTGAGCCGCTACGTATGGAGGTGCCCTACGTCATGTCTGGGACCTTCGCCTATCGCCCGCACCGGATCATCGGTGGGCTGGCCTGGTTACTGAAGGACCGGTTGACGGTGAGCGCTGAGGTGGAGTTTGGGCTGTGGCAGGAGTTTGGAAGCAACCTGCAGATTCTGACCATGGCCGTCTCCGAGGAGGCTTTGGGCGGCGATGATACTATCACTTTGGACGATCTTGGGGGTGACTTTCGGGTGGCGGCCGAGGGCAGTCCGCCGGTGCGTCTGCGCAATACCTGGCAACCTCGCATCGGCGTCGAATACAGCTTCTCTTTCGGCCTGGATGCCCGCTTCGGCTATGGCTATCGAACCTCTCCACTGAAAGGCGACCAGAGGCACTTGAATGTGCTCATGGATAACGACTGGCACACCGTCGCTGCAGGGTTGGGGTACCGTCTGTGGAAGGCCAGCGAGGGTCCTGGCGAGGTCACGTTGAACGCCCATTTCCAGGGGCTCTTTCTGGTGCCCCGCTATCAGGCTATCGGCCGCGTTGGCGCTAGCGGTGAGTCTATCGCCGGTGGCTATGTCCACACCGAAGGCTTCATCGCCGGTGGTGGCCTCGAGTTGGTCAGCAGTTTTTAGAAGGTGGGGCCCCACCCATGTTTGTGGCGACAAGTTAGAGACGGCGCCAAGCTGACGCATGGCGCTGTGTGTGGTTATGGGCCGCCCGTGAGGGTGGCGCCGTTCTTTGCGGCCTTAATCAGCCATGCATGCGTTATATTCAGTGTTACACGAGAACATGATCGCCTGGATCATGCACTGGGTGGTGAGATTGCCGATGCAGGATTGGAGGATGCATTGCATCAAATCGCTGAACAGGGCCTGGGACTGGGGAGCGCCGGTCTGGTTACAGGCCATCATGCAGGCAATATCGCCAGCACAGGCAGTGGCGCAGGCGAAGATTTCCGGGCAGCTATCGCCCTGCGGTCCGGGCTCACAGAAGCCCTGGGCGTTGCAGGCGAGACCCTCAGGGCAGATGCCGCAACTGCCGCCGCAGCCATCATCGCCGCACTCCTTGTTGAGGCAGTTGGGGATACAGCCGCCGCATTCTCCGCAGCCGAATTCCTCGATCAGGAAGGCACACTTGTCATACCAGACGTCCTGGCAGCAGGCCGGCTCTTTGGAGCAGACACAGCCGGTGATATCCGGGTCTTCACAGCCGGGGCTGTTGTTGCCCTGGCAGCACTCGCCGGTGCATTGGCCGCAATCCTGGGGGCAAGCAAAGCAGTTTTCCCCGAGATCGGGGTCACACAAAGCGTCGCCGCAGCCCGGTTCGATACCACAATCGGCGCCACAAGAGTCTTTGGCCTCGTTACCACAGATGGCATCCCACTGAACGTTGCAGCAGTAAGCATCCATTTCGCAGACGCAGGCCTGGACATCGGCCTCCTGGCATCCGATGGTGCCGTTGGCAGCGCAGCAATCCCCCTGGCAGGCTCCGCAGTCACCTGGGCAACTGACGCAGTTCTCGCCGTCGGCATCGCACTGTCCGTCGCCGCAGGCGGAGGGGCATGGGCCGCAGTCATCGGGGCAACTCTTGCAGTTCTCCCCGGCGGCTTCGTTGCATTCTCCATCACCGCAGATTGCCGGGCATGGGCCGCAATCCTGGGGGCAACTGCCGCAGCTTTCCCCGAACTGCGCTTCACAGAAGTTGTTGCCGCAGCAGGTTCCGCAGTCCTGAGTGCAGCTGTTGCAGTTTTCGAGGAAGGCCGGTTCGCACTTGCCGTTGCCACAGCACTGACCACAATCTTGTGGGCAGGAGTCGCAATTCTCTTGGAGAAGTGCCATACAGTTGCCGTCGCCGCACAGTGGCGTGACGATGGCGCACTTGCCTGAACCAGTACAGCTCTGGAACTGTCCACACTGCCCGCAGCTACCGCCGCAGCCATCGTCGCCGCATTCTTTGTTCCAGCAGTTGGGGACGCAGGTGCACTGTCCCTGAGCGTTGCACTGCTCATTGTCGCCGCAGGTTCCGCAGGTTCCGCCACAGCCGTCCGGGCCGCATTGTTTGCCGGCGCATTGGGGTTGGCAAACCACTTCGCAAAGGTTTTCGTCGGTGCAGATGGCACCTGCGGGGCAGGTGCCGCAGCTACCGCCACAGCCATCGTTGCCGCACTGTTTGCCGGCACATTGGGGAACACAGCCGCACACTGCACCGCAGTCATTTTGTGCTTCACTAGCGCAGAGACCATCCCATTGTGAGTTGCAGCAGTAGGGGTCCATGGCGCAGACGCACTTGGTCACGTTGAGGTCTTCGCAGCCAACACTGTTGTTTGCCACGCAGCAGTCGCCGCTGCATTTGCCACAGTCCTTGGGGCAGGTTAGGCAGTTCTCATCACCGTCCGGTTCGCATTTCTGGTCGCCGCAGACTGGTCCAACCTGCGTACAGAGGCCCTGTTGGGTGCAACTGAGTCCGGGTGGGCAGAAGCCGCAAGTGCCGCCGCAACCATCGGGGCCACACTGTTTGGGTGTCCCGTTGTCGGTGACGCACTGTGGCTTGCAGCTTTCCACGCAGAGTCCGGTCTTGCAGCTGAAGCCGGCGGGGCAACTACCGCAGCTACCGCCGCAGCCGTTGTTGCCGCACTCTTTGCCGGCGCATTGGGGCAGGCAGACGCAGCTGCCGAAGAGATTGCAGACATAGCCGTCGGGGCAGGCCCCGCAGTCGCCGCCGCAACCGTCGGAACCACATTCCTGTCCTTCACAGTTGGGAAGGCAGTCGCAGTAGCCGAAGGCATCACAATTGTATCCGGGAGGGCAGGACCCGCAGCTGCCACTGCAGCCGTCGTCGCCGCACTGCTTGCCGGTGCACTGCGGGGTGCAGTCCAGGCAAGAGTTGAACTCATCCTTGCAGTCGCCCTGGAGAATCGCCTGACCCGGGCAGGGTTCCACTGGTTCTGGTCCGCAGACCTCCAGGACGCACTCCCAGATCATGATGTACTGCTCCTGGGCATCGGTGCTGGCGTTCTGCCAGCAGCCGTTGTTGCAGACCTCGTTGTTCTCGGGGCAGTCCCAGAGGCAGTTCAACAAAGTTTCACAGTCCCAGGAGATCTGGCAGGTGCCGCTCAGGCAGGCTTCATCGGGTCCGCAGATTCCGCACTGGCCGTTGCATCCATCGGGTCCGCACTGCTTGCCGCTGCAGTTGGGAGTACAGACGGGCACACAGGAGAAGTCGGCGTCGCACTTGAAGCCCGCCGGGCACTGCCCGCAGGAGCCGCCACAGCCGTCAGCCCCGCACTGTTTGCCCAGGCAGGAGGGCTGGCACTGGTCGACGCAGGTGCCGCCCTTGCAGGTTTCATTGGGTGCACAGAAGCCGCAAGAGCCGCCGCAGCCATCGCCGCCGCACTCCTTGCCCTCACATTTCGGAGTGCAGCCGCCGCAGCCGCCACAGTCCTGGCATTCGCCGACACAGATGGAGTCCCACTGCACTTCGCAGCAGAAGGAGTCCATGGCGCAGACACATTCCTCGCATTTGCATCCCATGCAGCCTGGGAAATCTGTAGGGGAGCAGCCATCGCCACACTTGCCGCAGTCCTCGGGGCAGTTGTCGCAGCTCTCCCCTTCCCAGAAGTTGCACTCGCCGTCGCCACACTGCGGGCCCACGGGCATGCAGAAGT